>NZ_JXXD01000123.1 GCF_000935215.1 Stutzerimonas stutzeri | reverse complement strand
CCTTTACGGCTCTCGCCGCGTCCCTGCGGCTCGCCCCTCTCCGCCACGGCTCCGTTCACCCTCCTGAAGGGGCGTGGGGTGTCGCCTGATAGGACGAAGAACCTAAGCAGACTTACAGGGCGGCAATCCGCGCTGGAAAACCAACTTTGGCGAGGCCGGACCCACTAAACCCTACAAGCGATACAGGTAGGGCTCTTTCGCCCCGACGCTACGCCAAACACTAGTCGAAGTGCTCACCGCTTCGGCGGCGCTACCTCAAGCGGATCGGCATGCACCAGCACCTCCGCATTCGGATAGCGATCGTGAATCGCGTTCTCCACCGCCACACACAGATCATGCGCCTGCGACAGCGGCAGGTCCCCCGGCAGCTCCAGATGCAATTGCACGAACCAGCGGGTGCCCGAAATGCGTGTGCGGAAGTCATGGCAGCCATAGACGCCCGGCACTTCGCAGACCAGCTTCTGCATCTGCGCGCTGATCTCCGGCGACAGCTCGGTATCCATCAGCACCGCGCCGGCCTCACGGACGATGGTGATGGCGCTCCAGAAGATGTACAGCGCGATACCGATGCCGAACAGTGCGTCCAGTCGCTCCCAGCCGAAGCTGGCCAGCACCAGCGCGAGCAGGATGCTGGTGTTGAGCAAGAGGTCTGAACGGTAGTGCAGCGAGTCGGCGCGGATGGCGGTGGAGCCGGTGAGCTTGACCACGTGGTGCTGGTAGCTCAGCAGGATGGCGGTCATCAGCAGCGAGAAGATCATCACCGCGATCCCCACGCCCTGCGCGCCCAGCGGTTGCGGATGCAGCAGGCGGTCAACGCCCTGCACGCCGACGAGTATCGCGCTGACGCAGATGAACGCCGCCTGGCCGAGCCCGGCCAGCGCCTCGGCCTTGCCGTGACCGTAGCGATGGTCGTCGTCGGCCGGGCGCAGCGAGTAGTGCACCGCGAGCAGGTTGAGCAGCGACGCGGCGCCGTCGAGCAGCGAATCGGTGAGGCCGGCGAGCAGACTCACCGAACCGCTCAGCCACCAGGCCACGGCCTTGCTCAGCGCCAGCAGGATCGCCGTCGCCAGGGCCGCAGCGGTCGCCCGGCGCATGAGCCGGGCGTGGTCACGATTGATGCTCATCGCTGGCCGTTATCCGCGCGAGTCATCAGGCCGCAGGGCGCAGACCGAAGGCGGCCAGTTGCTCGACGCTGCCGTTGTGCTGGATCAGGCGCGGGTCGTCCAGCGGCAGGCTGCGGCCGATTTCCTTCTCGATGATGGCTTTCAGGCGGGCCTGATCGATCTGGCCGTCGGCGCCAATGGCTTCCTGCAGCTTTTCCGGGGCCATGGAGTACTCGTCGTCGGGCAGGTAGATCGCGCCGGTGGCGAAGTCGATGCCGAAGGCGATCAGGCCGGGGAGGAGGTAAAAGATCAAACCAACTGCATTCAAAGCTGCAATCGCTGGGTCTATGCGGCCTTCGATCTGCCCGCGGCGATCCGGGTAGAACAGCGTGCCGCAGGCGGTCAGCTGGGTGAACAGGGAAGCGGCCAACACGCCGCCGATGATTCGGTTACGAGTACGCATAAGGACCTCCTGGAAAAGTGGCGCAACTATACAAGGGCCGGAAGACAGCTGGATGATGTTTTCTCGATATCAGACCATGCCGCGGGCTCGGGTGTTCGGCGTGTGCGCTGACGCATTGGGTGGCTTTACCCAGTCCTTACCGAGGCCTGACGGACCGCTGCATCGGCCGGACAGATAATCGCGCTGCGATTTCATCCCATCCCGGAGTTCAATCATGTCCAGGTCACTGCCGTGCGCCGCGCTTGGCGCCGTTCTTTCCCTCTGCATCGCCTTGCCGGTCACCGCCGCACCACCCTGTCCCGGGCCGGGTGCGCATAGAGGGCCGGCGGGACCGGGGCCGCAGCATGTGCCGGGCCCGCGTCACGGCCACGGTCTGCCGGCCGGTGCGCGGGAAATCTGGATCGGCAGCATGCTCTACTTCATCGCCGCCGGTACCTATTACCTGTGGAATGTAGAGCGCAATGTCTACGAGCCGGTCAGTCATCCGCCGCTGCCGGCCAGCGAGGCCACGCGATATGATGTCATCGCCTATCCGGCCAAGGGGCAGAGCGCCGAGCAGCAGAGCCGCGACCGTTACGAGTGTCATACCTGGGCCGTGAGCCAGAGCGGTTTCGATCCGGCCAGCGCCCGGACGGCTCCGGCGGCGAGCGTTGCCGACACCTACAAGCGCGCCCTTGGCGCCTGCCTGACCGGACGCGGCTATAGCGTCAACTGATGCGCCCAGCTTCGGGCGGGCGCCTCGGTTGTTGAATCGTCTGCCCGAAGCGAGTGCCCATGAATTCCCTACCGATCGACGAAGTCCTGCCGGCGTTGCGCCAGGCCCTGCAACAGCGCGACGAAGCCGTGCTCGAAGCACCGCCCGGCGCCGGCAAGACCACTCGCGTGCCGCTGGCGCTGCTCGACGAAGCCTGGCTGGGCGGGCAGAGCATCATCATGCTGGAGCCGCGCCGTCTAGCTGCCCGCGCAGCGGCTGAGCGGCTGGCCAGTGAGCTGGGCGAGCGCGTCGGCGAAACCGTCGGCTACCGCATCCGGCTGGACAGCAAGGTCGGGCCGAACACGCGCATCGAGGTAGTCACCGAGGGCATTCTCGCGCGGCGGCTGCAGGACGACCCGGCGCTGGAAGGCGTCGGCCTGGTGATCTTCGACGAATTCCATGAGCGCAGCCTGGACGCCGATCTGGCCCTGGCGCTGACGCTCAATGCGCGGCAGCTGCTGCGCGACGAGCCGCTCAAGCTGCTGCTGATGTCGGCGACGCTGGAGGGCCAGCGCCTGTCGGCACTGCTCGACGATGCGCCGGTGATGCGCAGCGAGGGGCGCATGCACCCGGTCGAGCAGCGCTGGGGCCGTCTCGTTGCGGCGAATGAGCGTATCGAGCCACGCGTGGTGCAGACGGTGCTGCAGGCGCTGGAGGACGAGCAGGGCAGCGTGCTGGTGTTTCTGCCGGGGCAGGCCGAGATCCGCCGGGTCAACGAAGCGCTGGCCGAACAGCTGAGCGGACGCGGCGACATCCTGATTTGTCCGCTGCACGGCGAGCTGGAACTGGCGCAGCAGCGCGCGGCTATCGAGCCGGCACCGGCGGGCCTGCGCAAGGTGGTGCTGGCGACCAATATCGCCGAGACCAGCCTGACCATCGAGGGTGTCCGCGTGGTAGTGGATGCCGGTCTCGCGCGGGTGCCGCGCTTCGATCCAGGCAGCGGCATGACCCGTCTGGAAACCCGGCGCATTTCCCGCGCCTCGGCCACGCAGCGGGCAGGGCGTGCCGGGCGCCTGGAGCCGGGTGTCTGCTATCGATTGTGGTCCGAGGACCAACACGCTCAGCTGGCGGCCTATGGCGAGGCAGAGATTCTTCAGGCGGACCTCGCTGGCGTCGCGCTGCAACTGGCGCGCTGGGGTGTCGAGCCGGACGAGCTGGCCTGGCTCGATCGTGCGCCGACCGCCGCCTACGGCCAGGCGCAGGCCCTGCTGGAGCGCCTCGGTGCGCTGCAGCGCAGCGAACATGGCGGCTGGCAGCTGACCCGTCACGGTCAGGCGATGGCCGAGCTGCCGGCGCATCCGCGCCTGGCGCACATGCTGCTGCGCGGGCAGCCGTTGGGCGTGGCTGCGTTGGCTGCCGACGTGGCAGCGCTGCTGGTCGAGCGTGACATTCAATCCGGCGGGCAGCGCGGCGGTGGCGCCGATCTGGCGCTGCGCCTGCACCAGTTGCAGAGCGGCCGTGGCGCTGCAGTGCAGCGGGTGCGGCAGCTGGCCCGGCAGTTTCGTGGTCTGCTGCGCGGCACTTCGGGGCAGGGCGACGGAGCGCTGGAAGAACAACACTCGCTGGCCACGCTGCTGGCTTTCGCCTATCCCGACCGCGTCGCTCGGCAGCGCCGCGAGGGTGGCGGTGGCTATCGGCTGGCCAACGGCCGCGCGGCGCAGTTCGGCGAGCCGGATGCGTTGATGAAGGAGCCCTGGCTGGTGATCGCCGAGCTGGGCAGCCATCAGGGGCAGCGCGAGGAGCGCATCTATCGCGCCGTGGCGCTCGACCCGATTCTGTTCGACGGGCCGCTGGCCGAGCAGGTGTCTCTGCGCGATGAGCTGGAGTGGGACGAGCGCGAGGGCGTGCTGCGCGCCGAACGGCAGCGGCGGATCGGCGAACTGGTGCTCAGCCGCGAACCACTGCCGAACCTCGACGATGACGCACGGGCTCGCGCGCTGCTCGGCCTGGTTCGGCGCAAGGGCCTGGAACTGCTGGCCTGGACGCCGGAGTTGCGCCAGTGGCAGGCGCGCATCGGCCTGCTGCGTCAGCTCGATCTGGACGCAGGCAACAGTAGCGACTGGCCGGACGTCAGCGATGCTGCACTGCTGGAACGGTTGGACGATTGGCTGCTGCCCTATCTCGGCAAGGTGTCGCGCCTGGCGCACTTCGCCCAGCTCGATCTGGCCGGCATGCTCGCCACGCTGCTGCCCTGGCCGCTGCCGCAGCGCCTGGACGAGCAGGCGCCGGTGGCGGTCAGCGTGCCGTCCGGCTCGCGCATTCGGCTGGACTACAGCGAGCAGCCGCCGGTGCTGGCGGTGCGTCTGCAGGAGCTGTTCGGCCTGGCCGACACGCCGCGGATTGCTGGTGGCCGACAGGTCGTCAAGCTGCACCTGCTGTCGCCGGCGCGGCGTCCGGTACAGGTCACCCAGGACCTGGCGAGTTTCTGGGCCAACACCTACGTCGAGGTAAAGAAGGATCTGAAGGGGCGCTATCCGAACTACTGGCCGGACGACCCGCTGATCGCCGAGCCGACCGCACGGGCCAAGCCACGCGGACAGTAGGCTCAGTCCGAGGGCAGGCTGAGGTCCTCGCCGGCGACGCGCAACGCTTCATAGGCGTCGTCGAGTGCGGTGACGATGGTCGCGGCGTCGCGTGCATGACGCGAGACGATGAAGTGGATCGGCACCTGGGCCAGGCGCTGGTAGGGCAGCGCCTCCATCCGTAGCCGCTGGCGGGCCTGTTCCACTGGAATCTGGTAATCGAGCAGGTAATCGCCACGGTTGCGCTGCAGCATTTCCAGCGCGGAAAGGTGATTGCTGGTGCGCAGCAGGCGCAGGTCGAGGCCGGGATCGTCCAGCAGCGCGTTGACTTTCGGCCAGTAGCTGTAGCCGCCGATCAGGATCAGCGACTTGCCGGCAAGGTCGTCCGGCAGGCTCGGCGCCGGTGTACCGGCAAGGCGGTAGAGGTTGAGATTGATCTGGCTGAGCGTATGCCGGCCTTCCAACGTATGGGTCGCCAGCTCCGGCTTGCCCTGGGCTCCAGGCCAGAGGTCGATGCTGCCATTCTCCAGCGCCGCGTAGAGGCGGGCGCCGGGCAG
>NZ_JXXD01000122.1 GCF_000935215.1 Stutzerimonas stutzeri | reverse complement strand
GCAGAAACGGACACGGCGCAGCATCCCCGCCGTGACCACCGAAGGTCTTACCAAGACCGACGGTCCGGGCCCCCGGTGCTCACGAGGCGCCGCGCGAAGAAGCCGTTACCATCGGCCAGACGAATCGAAGAGACCACGCCCAGGCGTGGTCTTTTTCGTTTTGGGCGTGTGGTGGTTTGAATTGTCGAGCCAAAGCCAAAGCCGATTGCCGAGTTGGCTGGTGGCATGGTTTCGCCCTGCTGGGCGAGTCACTTTTTCCAGGCGCGGAAAAAGTAACCAAAAACGCTTTGCCCCTGCATCCGGCCCTGCGCTTCGCACCGGGTGCCTTCACTACACCGTGGCTTCGAGGGTCGCCGTACAAGGGCCATCCATGGCCCTTTACGGCTCTCGCGGCATCCATGCCGCTCGCCCCTCTACGCGACGACTCCGTTCACCCTCCTGAAGGGGCGATTGGAGTCGCCTGATAGTTTTCAATCGATCAAAAACTACAAACCAAGCCTCTCAATCTGTCAGGCATCTCGGACTAACTCCCCCGTCAGGAGGCCGAACGTAGGCGTTGCGCAGGGGGACGCGAGGCAGGACGCCGAGCGAGGAGTGAAGGGACAGGGACGTCCCTTCGCGACGGCCCCCGGAGCAGCGCCGGAGGGAGGGGAGTTTTGCGAAGCAAAACCCGGATGTCGGGGTGGCCTTCTCTTTGGTTACTTTCTCTTGGCCAGGCAAGAGAAAGTGACTCGCCAGCAGGGCGAAACCTAAATCGCCAAGCAACTCGGCAATCGGCATCGACTCGATGCAGCAAGCACCTCGTCCAGAACTGATCCGATCCATCAGGACAAACCACATTCCCGAGCCCCCACCAAACTGTCCAATCAACCAAAAAAACCCTGAGCCAATTCAACCCCCACCCCATTCATCCAACCGTCACATCCATCTGTTTCCGTGCCCTCACGCACTGGCGCGATCCCTCGCCACGGAGACCCGATGAAATCCCTCCTCAAACTCCACACCCTCACCCTCCTCGGCCTCGCCCTGGCCGCCAACGTCGGGCTGCAGCTGCTCCTCGCCGTCGGCCAGCTCAAATCCTGGGGCGAGATCGACTGGATGGACGTCGTCGGTGAAGGCGGTTGCGCCGCCCTCGCCCTCGCCTGGCTGATCATGCTGCTGCACAGCCGCCCGGCCGGCCGGGTGACGCGGTTGCTGGCGCTGGGGCTGGCCTGTATCTGTTTTTCCTGGTGGATGGACCTGCTCGACGAATTCATCCAGATCCCCGCCAACATCGCCTGGGACAACTGGCTGGAAACCGCGCCCATGCCGGTCGGCCTGATCCTGCTGACGTTCGGCATCTACCACCTGAACCAGGAACAGCGCGCCATCAACGCGCAGATGCACAAGCGCGAGCGACTGTTTCGCGAGCATCGCCTGTTCGACAACCTGACCCCGCTTGGCACCGCCGAGTACCTGCGTCGGCAACTGGACTCGGCCCTGCGCCAGGCCGCCGACGAGCAAAGGCCGCTGTCGCTGCTGGCGGTGGACCTCGACGAGTTCAGCCGGGTCAACCAGCGCTACGGTCAGGAAGAAGGGGACCTCGTGTTGCAGGCCGTGGCGCAGTTGCTGGTACTCAACCTGCGCCATCAGGACCTGCTCTGCCGCCTCGCCGGGGATCGCTTCGTCGTGCTGCTGCCCGATACCGCCGAGCAACAGGCGCGGCAGCTCGCCGAGGAGTTGCAGACCGCCGTCGCCAGCCTCGCGCACAAGACGCGCCAGCACGGCGAGCGCCTGCATCTGCGCGCCAGCACCGCGGTGGTGATGGCCTTCGACGACGATGCCGAGCAGTTGCTCAAACGCCTCAACCTCGGTTTGGCCAAGGCCAAGCAGTCCCTGCCACGCTGCGCCTGAGGCGACCATGGAAAGCCCGTTACGCTGGTACGAATGGGACACCCGCTTCATCGCCGCCCACCACCAGCCGGCGGTGTTGCTCGACCTGGCACTCTCGCGCGGTATCGACAGCCATGCGCTGCTGCGCGGCAGCGGGCTGTTCTACGAGGACGTCGCCAGCGGCCGCGCCCGCGTCAGCCCGGAGCAGCTGCTGACGCTCATCGGCAATACCGAGCGCTTGTTGGGTGCTGCGGACAGCAGCTTTCTGTTCGGCCAGCGCTTGCTGCCCGGGCACTACGGCGATGTCAGCCTTGCCTTGGCCAACGCCGGCAACCTCGAACAGGCGCTGGAGCGGCTTAGCCAGTTCCGCGCCCTGCTCTGCCCGCTGCTGGCACCAAGGCTGCTGCTGGATGAACAGCAGCTGCACATCTACTGGCTGGACAACGGCAGCGCCGGCCGCCACCAACGGTTTCTCATCGAGGCGCATCTGACCGCCATCGTCGCGCTGTGCAAGCGCGGCAGCGGCCTGCGCCTGCCCTGGCGCTTTCAGTTTGCCTATCCGCAGCCGCGGCACATCGAGCAGTACTGGGTGCACCTGGGTGACGCGCTGCAGTTCGACCGCCACCTGACCCTGCTCAGCCTGCCTCGCGAGTACCTGCATCAGCCCTGGCCGGATGCTTCGGCCACGGTAGGCCAGGTCGCGCAGCAGGCCAGCCAGCAGCAGATCGATGCGCTGGAAGGCCCCTGCGCCTTTCTCGATGCGTTCTACCAATACCTGCATGACAACATCCGCGAGCCGCTGAACCTGGAGCGCGTCGCGCTGGCGTTCGCCATGAGTCCGGCGACGCTCAAGCGCAAGCTGGCCAAGCACGGCACGCATTTTCAGGAACAGCTCGATCTGGTGCGCACGCACGTCGCGCTCTACCTCTATCAGGCCCGAGGCCTCGGCAATGAGGCCGTGGCGCGGCACCTCGGCTTCAACGACACCACCAACTTCCGCCGCGCCTTCAAACGCTGGACCGGCGTGGTGCCCAGCGGCCTGCAACCGCTGTTCGACGCTCCCTGACGGCGTGCTAAGGTGCCGCCCGCACTACCTTCGAGGCGAGCGGGCATGGATATCAAACAGCTGAAGTTTCTCGTGGCGCTGGATGAGACGCGTCATTTCGGCCAGGCCGCGGCACGCTGCCATGTCACCCAGCCGACCCTGTCGATGCGCCTGCGCAGCCTGGAAGACGAGCTCGGTCTGCAGCTGGTGATCCGCGGCCAGCGCTTCGAAGGCTTCACTCCCGAAGGCGAACGCATCCTGGCGTGGGCGCGTAGCCTGCTGGCGGCGCAGGACGGTCTGCTGGCCGAGGCAGCGTCCTGCCGCGGTCAGCTGGTCGGCACGCTGCGTCTGGGCGTGGTACCCCTGGCTGGCTTCGACCCGATGCAATTGGTGCAGGCCTTCGGCGAGCGCCACCCGAATCTGCGCTTCGAGTTGTTCGCGTTGAGCAGCGATCAGATTCTCGAACGGCTCAATCGCAATCTGCTGGACCTGGGCCTGTCCTACCTGGAACGGCTGGATGACGCGCACTTCACCAGCCTGCCGCTCGGCGAAACCCGCATGGGGCTGTTGCATGACGAGCGCCATTTTCGCTTCGATGCGCCATCGCTGCGCTGGGAAGCCCTCGCCGATCTTCCGCTCGGTCTTTTGACCGGCGGCATGCACTTTCGCCAGTCCATCGACCATGCGCTGCGTAGCCGTGGCCTGAGCCTGGCACCGCGGCTGCAGACCGATGCTGTCCACCATCTGCTGCAGGCCGTAGGGGCCGGACTGTGTTGCGCAATCATGCCGCTGGATAGCGGCCTCGAAGCACTGGACAGCCGACTGACCCTGACGCCCATCGACAACGCCAGTACCCTCGCGCCGCTGGGGCTGATCCTGCGTCGCGGCTCACCGCGATCCGCGCTGGGCGAAGCCTGTTTCAACGAAGCGCGCGAGCTGTTGCAGCGGCAAAGACCTGCCATCTGCTGACGAGCGATCGATACGCTCGATCACCCTATCGAACATAGCGATTGGACGATCCCTCCCTGCGCTCTTAGGCTCCCTGCGTCGACCTGTCGCAGGCCATCGCCATGCAATACGCCACCCTCAACGCCCCAAGCGCCAATGCTCCGGATCTCGGCGCGGCCCCATTGGCTGACGAATGCGCCCTGGCCATCAGCTACAACGGCCTCAATCAGGCCGTGATGATGGTGACACCGCTGGATCTGGAAGACTTCGTTATCGGCTTCAGCCTGAGCGCCGGCTTGATCGAGCGCATCGATGATCTACGCGACCTGCGTTTGCGGGGCGATGGCAGCGCGCAGCATGCCGAAGTGCAGGTGAGCCCGCGGGCGTTCTGGCGTATCAAGCAGCAGCGGCGGCAATTGGCTGGCCACAGCGGTTGTGGCCTGTGCGGTGTGGAGGCGCTGGAGCAGGCATTGCCACAGCTCGCACCACTTTCGCCAATCGATCTGCCGCCCGAAGGACATTTCCACGATCTGCGCCAGCGCATCGCCAACGCCCAGCTGCTGGCCCGCGACAGCGGCGCACTGCACGCGGCACTGTATGTCGACGGCAACGGAGAGATCGCCCTATGCCGCGAGGACATCGGCCGGCACAACGCGCTGGACAAGCTGATCGGTGCGCTGACGCTGCAGCGCCGTACGCCAAGCGAAGGCTTCGTCGTGATCACCAGTCGCTGCAGCCTGGAGCTGATCCACAAGGCCGTGCGCGCCGGCATCGGCACGCTGGTCAGTCTGTCCGCGCCGACCCACCTGACCGTCGAGTGGGCGCGTCGGCATCACCTCAACCTCATTCACCTGCCCCACCACAGCGCGCCACGGGTCTACAGCCCGGCACCTGCGCTGCCCGAACAGAACGGATGCCAACCATGAGCCGCACGTCCCGCTTCCATCCCGCCACCCGTTTCCAGCCCTACGCCGGCCCGGCAGGCGGCTGGGGCGCGCTGCGCAGCGTGGCCAGCGCCTGGCTCGGCAGTGGCAACGCGCTGAAGAACATCCGCGCCATGCTGCGCACCAACCAGAACGGCGGCTTCGACTGCCCCGGCTGCGCCTGGGGTGATTCGCCGGAGGCCGGTGCGGTGAAGTTCTGCGAAAACGGCGCCAAGGCAGTGAACTGGGAAGCCACGCGCCGCCGCGTGGATGCCGCCTTCTTCGCCCGCCACAGCGTCAGCCAGTTACGCCAGCAGAGCGATTACTGGCTCGAATACCAAGGTCGCCTGAGTGAACCGGTCCGTTACGACGCCGCCAGCGACCGCTACCTGCCGATCAGCTGGGACGATGCCTTTGCGCTGATCGCCCATCACCTGAACGGCCTGGACAGCCCGCACCAGGCAGCCTTCTACACGTCCGGCCGGGCCAGCAACGAAGCGGCTTATCTCTACCAGCTGTTCGGTCGCAGCTTCGGCACCAACAATTTTCCCGACTGCTCGAACATGTGCCACGAGGCCAGCGGCGTCGCCCTGACCGAATCCATCGGCGTCGGCAAGGGCACGGTGACGCTGGAGGATTTCGATCACGCCGATGCGATCTTCGTCCTCGGGCAGAACCCCGGCACCAACCATCCGCGCATGCTCGAACCATTGCGGCAGGCTGTGGAGCGCGGCGCTCAGGTGGTCTGCTTCAATCCATTGCGCGAGCGCGGGCTGGAACGCTTCCAGCACCCGCAGAAGCCCATCGAGATGCTCGCCAACCAGGACGCGCCGACTCACAGCGCCTACTTGCGGCCCAATCTCGGTGGCGATCTGGCGGTGCTGCGCGGCATCGCCAAGTACCTGCTGCAATGGGAGCAGGAAGCCCAGGCCAGCGGCGCGCCGGCGGTGTTCGATCACGCGTTTCTGGCTGAGCACAGCCACGGGCTGGACGCCTATCTGGCCGAGGTCGAAGCCACGCCCTGGGCGCTGATCGAGCAGCAGTCGGGGCTCGATCGCGAAACCATTCGCCACGCCGCCACGATCTACCGCAACGCGGAAAGGGCCATCGTCTGCTGGGCGATGGGCATCACTCAGCACCGTCACTCGGTGGCGACCATCCAGGAAATCGCCAACCTACTGCTGTTGCGCGGCAACCTCGGCAAACCCGGCGCTGGCGCCTGCCCGGTGCGCGGCCACAGCAACGTGCAGGGCGACCGCACCATGGGCATCAATGAGCGGCCGCCGCTTGCGCTGCTCGATGCACTGCAGCGCCAGTTCGACCTGCCGATGCCGCGCCAGCCCGGATACAACACCGTGGAATGCATCCAGGCCATGCTCGCCGGGCAGGTCAAGGTGTTCATCGGTCTCGGCGGCAACTTCGCCCAGGCCACGCCGGACACCCCGCGCACCCAGCAGGCGCTGCGCAACTGCGAACTGACCGTACAGATCAGCACCAAGCTCAACCGCAGTCACCTGACCATGGGCCGCGACGCGCTGATCCTGCCGTGCCTCGGCCGCACCGACATCGACCGCCAGGCCTGCGGCCCGCAGGCGGTCACCGTAGAAGACTCGTTCAGCATGATCCACGCCTCCCGCGGCCAGCTCGAGCCCGCGTCCGCCGAGATGCGCTCGGAGCCGGCCATCGTCGCCGGCATCGCCGCCGCCACGCTGGGCAAGCGCCCGGTGGACTGGCTCTGGCTGGTGGAGGACTACGCCCGTATCCGCGAGCTGATTGCGGCGACCATTCCCGGTTTCAGCGGCTTCGACCACCGCCTGCATCGCCCTGGCGGCTTCTACCTGGGCAATGCCGCTGCCCGGCGCGAATGGAACACCGCCAGCGGTCGCGCCGAGCTCAAGGCGCACCCGTTGCCGGCCGATCTGCTACCCGAGCAGGCCCGCCACGGCGGCGTGGAGGCCGACCTGATCCTGCAGACGTTGCGCTCCCACGATCAGTACAACACCACGCTCTATGGTCTGGATGATCGCTATCGTGGGGTAAAAGGCATGCGCGATGTGGTGTTCGTCAATCCCGCCGACATCCAGCGACTGGGCCTGGAAGCCGGCCAGCAGGTCGATCTGCTCTCGCTGTGGGACGACGGCATCGAACGCCGCGTGCGCGGTTTCACCCTGCTCGCCTACGACACCCCGCCCGGCCAGGCCGCCGCCTACTACCCGGAAACCAACCCGCTGGTGCCGCTGGAGAGCTTTGGCGAGCGCAGCCACACGCCGACTTCGAAATTCATCGCGATTCGCGTGCTGCCGAACACCCAGAAAACAGAGCAGCCGCTGATCGCCAGCGGCCAATGACGCTCATTCGAAGCGGCTGGAGTCGTCGCGATCGTGCTGGTAGCGCCGGTTGAGCGGAAACGGCGGCAGCCAGCCTTCGCGACGCACGGTCCAGCACTCGTAGGTCGGCGTCAGTTGGTCGGGTGCATCCAGGGCGCCGAGATGCACCTCGATTTCATCGGCGAGGCGGGAAAAAACAGACGAGCCACAGCACGGGCAGAAATGCCGTCCGGCATATTCGGCCGTCTCGCCCTCGACGGTTACCGCATCCTGGGGGAACACCGCAGCCGCATAGAACAGCGCGCCATGATGTTTGCGGCAGTCCAGGCAATGACAGATCCCGACGCGATAAGGCTGCCCCACCGTCATGATCCGCACGTTGCCGCACAGGCAGCCACCGGTTAATGAGTTCACGTTCGGCGTCCTCTAATTCAACGAAGGAAGCAGCGAGCCCAGGCTATCGATCACTGAATCGCAGGCTCGACCGCCCGAGAAGCGTAGTCGCCTCTCGGCTGCCGCACTAAAGGAGCGCGTAGCCCCAGGCCTCAGCTTCGCTTGCGCCCCTGGCCGGCGAAACGCTGGATGTCATGGGTCGGGCCCGAAACGATCAGCAGATCACCCGGCAGCACCTGGGTGCTGGGCGTCGCATGCTGAAAATCCTCATTGGCGCGCTTGAGGCCCACGACGGTCACGCCGAACTTCTCGCGCACCCCGGCGGCGGCGAGCGTCGCGTTATGAACGCGTTCCGGCGCATGGATCTTGGCGATGGCGAAACCGTCGTCGAACTCGATGAAATCCACCATCCGCCCGGAGATCAGATGGGCGACCCGCTCGCCCATGTCCGCCTCGGGATAGACCACATGGTGCGCGCCGATCCGCGTCGCGATCTGCCCGTGCTCGGCCGTCAGCGCCTTGACCCAGATGTCTTTGATGCCCAGCTCGGTCAGCGCCATGATGGTCATCAGGCTTGCCGCCATGTCGGAGCCGATGCCGACGATCGCGTGGGGAAAATCGGCGACGCCGAGCTGCCGCAGCGCCATGACATTGGTGGAATCGGCCTGCACCGCATGGGTCAGCAGGTCGGCCCAGGCATGCACGGGCTCCGCCGCCTGATCGATACCCATCACATCATGGCCCAGACGCGTCAATGAGCGCGCCACCGAACTGCCGAACCGCCCCAGCCCGATGACCACCACGCTGTCGCCTTTAGAGAACGAAAACTGCTCTGAAAACAACAATTTAGCCAACAATTGGGTGTTCCTCCGGATAGCGGTATGGCATGCGGTGCTCGCCCAGTGCGAGGGAAGCGGCCAGCGTGATGGTGCCGACCCGACCGACATACATCAGTAGGGTCAGCATGAGCTGACTGGTTTCCGGCAGGTCCGCGGTAATGCCGGTGGACAGGCCGACCGTGCCGAACGCCGAAATGACTTCGAAGATGACCTGATCGGTCGGGATATCGGTGTCGCGCAGGATGACCAGCGTACCCAGCACCACCAGCGCGCTGCCCAGCACCAGCACGGTAATGGCCTGGCGCTGCACGGAACTGCCGACCCGACGGCCGAACACCTCGACATCGGGCCGGCCGCGAATCTCGGCGATCACCATCAGCGCCAGGATGGCCACGGTGCCGACCTTGACCCCGCCCGCGGTCCCCGCACTGCCACCGCCAATGAACATCAGAAAATAGTGCAGCGCCCAGCTCTCGTGGGTCAGCGCGCCGATGTCGATGGCATTGAAGCCGGCTGTACGCGCCGAGACCGAAACGAATGCCGCCGACAGCATCTTGTCCGCCCAGGCCATCGGGCCGAGCGTGCCAGGGTTGGACCACTCGAACAGCAACACGGCCAGGAAGCCGCCCCCGAGCAGTACCGCGGTCCCCGACAGCGTCAGCTTGGTGTGCAGCGACCAATGCCGCGGATCGGTCCACTTGCTGCGCAGATCGTAGAGCACCGGAAAGCCTATCCCGCCGATCACGATGGCGCTCATCACCGGTGTCAGGACCAGCGCATCGGTGGCATAGCGGACCAGACCGTCGCCGTGAATAGAGAACCCGGCGTTGTTGAATGCCGAAACGGCGTGGAACAGCCCGCTCCAGGCTGCATCGCCCCAGGCGAGGCCGTAGGTCAGATGCAAACGCAGGGTGAGCAGCAGCATCACCGCCAGCTCCATTACCAGCGTCACCACCAAAACAAGCTTCGCCACGCTGGTGATGTCACCCAGCCCCAGCACGTGGGATTCGGCCTGGGCGATCAGCTTGGTTCGTAGGTGAAACGAGCGGTTGACCAGCAACCCGAGCAGGGTTGCCAAAGTCATCATGCCGAAGCCTCCGAGCTGAAACAGCAGCATGATCACCACTTGGCCGAAAGTGGACCAATAGGTGCCGGTGTCGACTACCACCAGCCCGGTGACGCTGACCGCTGACACGGCGGTAAAGAAGGCAGTGATCCACGGCGCCGACTCACCCTGGGCTTGGGCAGCGGGCAATGACAGCAACGCTGTACCGCAGAGAATGGCGAAGAGAAAAACGAGCGAGACAACCCTGCCTGGGTGCAGCAGTGATTTCATTCGACCCACACTGACGGATCCGAAGAGTGAGAACCGCCGGAATCGGCGGTCCTGAAAGCAGGGCGAGAGGCTAGGCGCATTGCTTCGATTCTTCAACTGGACGGCCGAAATAGAACGCTCGAAGCCTGACCTAGCCTTTCATCATCTCGAGCACCCGGGCAGCGAGGACATCTATCGCGAAAGGCTTGGTCAGCACCTGCATGCCAGCGCCGAGCGAGCTGTTGCCCAACGCGGCGCTCTCGGCATAACCAGTGATGAACAGCGTCTTCAGACCGGGGCGCACCTGGCGACCGGCATCGGCCATCTGCCGGCCGTTCATCCCACCGGGCAAGCCGACATCGGTGATCAGCAGGTCGATGCTCACATCCGACTGCAGCAGCTTCAGCCCGGCCACGCTGTCCGATGCTTCGATCAGCGTGTAACCGAGGTCGCCCAGCACATCCATTAGCAGCAGGCGTACGGTCGGCTCGTCGTCGACGATCAGAATCGTGCCGCAGGCGCCCGCAAGCGCTGTCGCGGGGTTGCTTTGCGCCAAGGTGCCGGTCCCGGCATTGCCGTGGTAGCGCGGCAGGTAGATGCACATCGAGGTTCCGCGACCGACCTCGGAATCGATGCGCACCTGCCCGCCGGACTGTTTGGCAAATCCGTAGATCATCGAAAGCCCCAGCCCGGTGCCTTCGCCAATCGGTTTGGTGGTGAAGAACGGGTCGAACGCTTTTGCAATCACGCTGGGCGTCATGCCGGTCCCTGTGTCGGTGACGGACAGCGACAGATACTCGCTGGCGGGCAGGTCATAGGCCTGCGCCATCTCCGGACTGAGCACGCGGTTGGCGGTCTCGATGGTGATCCGACCGCCGTCGGGCATCGCGTCGCGCGAGTTGATGCAGAGATTGAGGATCGCGTTCTCCAGCTGACTGGCATCGACCGACGCCGCCCAGAGGTCGGGCGCACTGATGGTTTCGAGGAGGATGCTCGGCCCCACCGTGCGCTGGATCAGCTCGGTCATACCCTCCATCAGCATGTTGACGTCAACCGGCCGCGGGTCGAGAGTCTGCCGGCGGGAAAAGGCGAGCAGCCGATGGGTCAGCGCCGCGGCACGCCTGGCGGCACCCTGTGCAGCCGACATGTACTTGTCGATATCGTCCAGTCGCCCCTGGGAAATCCGCAGATTCATCAATTCCAGCGCGCCGCTGATACCGGCCAGCAGGTTGTTGAAGTCATGGGCAAGACCGCCAGTCAGCTGGCCGACCGCTTCCATCTTCTGCGACTGACGCAGCTTCTCCTCGGCCTGGATCAGCTCTGCCGTCCGCTCGGCCACGCGCTGCTCCAGCGTGTCGTTGAGTGCGCGCAGCGCAGCGGTGGCGCGATCCCGCTCCGCCTCGATGGAGCGCCGGTCCTCGACGTCGATCAAGACGCCGGGAAAGCTCAACGGCGTGCCGTCCTCGGCATGATCGACGCGCCCGTTGGCCTCAAGCCAGTAGAACCTTCCATCAGCGCGGCGCACACGGTACTGGTGCGCATAGGCACCACCGCGGGCGATGACTTCTTCGATCGCTGCAATCAGTCCGTCCCGGTCCTCAGGGTGCACCGTTGCGATGATCTGCTCGAGGCTAAGTCCGTCACGAGCAAGGGTGGGATCGAGGCCGAAGGCGTTCGCAAACCCCTCATCCACGGTGAAGCGGTCGGTTGGCAGATGCCAGTTCCAGGTACCGATGATCGCGCCCGCCTCGAGCGCCAGCTGGACGCGCTGAATATTCTCCCGCGCAAGAGCTTCGCTGATGCGCAGGCGTTCTTCGGCGTTTCTGCGTTCGGTTACGTCGTTGAAGAGGATGGCGATTCGCCGCTCGGCGGGATCGCCGACGCGGACGGCGCGAACGTCGAACCAGCGTTCGAACGCCTCGGCATAATTCTCGAAGTTGGTAGGCTCACCGGTCTTGGCGACGTGGCCATAGGCTTCGAACCAGAACTGCTCCAGGTCCGGCGCGAACTCGGTGACCCATTTGCCGCGCAGGTCTACGCCGGCCTGGCGCTCGAACGCAGGATTGGCCTCGAGGAAGCAGTAATCCACGGGATTGTCGTCGGCATCGAACTTGACCTGAACGATGGCGAATGCCGCCTCGATGGTCTCCAGAATGGTGCTGGAGCGTTCCTCACTCTGGCGCAAGGCCGCCTCGGCGGCGCGCATGCGCGTCATGTCGAGCATCGCGCCGATCATCCGCACGGCATGGCCGTGAAAGTCACGAATCACATGACCGCGGTCGAGGATATCCGCGTAGGACCCATCCAGACGGCGAAAGCGATACTCGTCGGTCCAGGTCGTCCCGCTGCCATCGATGACCGCATGGATCGACCGGTGAATACGTGCACGGTCATCCGGATGGATATGCGCCAGCCACCAGTCACCGGAGCTGTCGACGTTTGCCAGCGGATGGCCGTACGCCTGCTCCAGCGCGTCATTCCACAGCACGTGATTGCTGAGCAGATCCCAGTCCCAGACCGCATCGTTGGTCGCCTTCGCGGCCAGCCGATAACGCACCTGGGTGTCTTCCATAGCGAGGCCCGCAAGGTGCTCGCTGGTGCGGTCACGCAGGATTTTCATGAAGCCGAGGTGTGCACCATTTTCGTCATGGATCGGCGAGAGTTCGCCCGCTGCCCAGAACTGCTGACCGTCCTTGCGCAAGTGCCATCGCTCGTCCAGAGCGCGGCCCTCACGTAGCGCGCTCTGCATCTCTTCGCCAAGCCAGTCGCAGGCCCGATCGGCCGGCGTGAAGAACAGCTCGGCGCTTTGCCCGCGCATCTCCCCTGCGGTCCAGCCCATCACCTGCTCGGCGCCGGCATTCCAGTCGGTGATGATGCCTGCGGTGTCGGTCAGGATGATGGCGAAGTCGATCGCACTCTCGAATATCGCGCGCTGACGCGCCTCGCTGCCAGCCAGTGCCAGGAGGCTGGCATGCAGCGTTTCAGGGAGATCTTTCGAGACGCCCGACTGTACGGTTGTCGGGTGCTGACGATGCTGCTCGCGGGCGGGCTGGGTATCAAGGGGAACTTGGGACAAGGCTGGGTCTGGATCGATTCCAGCCAGGCCCAGAACCGCGCGCAAGCGCGCCACCTCAGCCACCAGCTCCTCTCGGGTCAGATTTTCCAGAGCTATTTCCACTATGCATCGTGATGAATGGGCGGGCGGTAATCCCGCAGCGTGCTGCAGGTCATAAAAGCAGAAACCTCCGAGCTTTGCACCCGCAGGTGTTAAGCGGTGGCCAAAGAACAAACGGTCTGGCTTGCCTGATTCTGGCGCCCCAGGCGCATGGGATTTCGACGCATGCTGGCGCTATAGGGACGGTTACCGCACGCGAGGCACCCGCCACTTGGCACTGAATCGATTTGATACAAAGCGGTCAAAAATGCGGGCTCTGTTACGGATTGCCTTCCAGCTATGCTCGCGCACCCGCCAGACGCGGGATCGTCATCACTCACGCTAGAGATCCATATGGAATCGCTTATCCAGCTCTTCTCCGAACCCACCACCTGGGTTGCCCTGGCAACCTTGATAGCCATGGAGGTGGTGCTCGGCATCGACAACCTGATCTTCATTTCGATTCTGACGAACAAGCTTCCGGAGCATCAGCGTGAGCGCGCGAGGCGCATCGGCATCAGCCTGGCGCTGGTCCTGAGGCTGGGCCTGCTCGGCACGGTGGCCTGGATCGTTCAGCTCACCGAGCCAGTCATCGAACTGTTCGGCAACGCGTTTTCCTGGAAGGACATGATCCTGATCGCCGGCGGCCTGTTCCTGCTCTGGAAAGCCACCAAGGAGATTCACCACAGTGTCGACCCGACACCCGGCGGCGACATGTTCGAAGGCAAGCAGCTCGACAATGCCGTCACGATGGGCTTCAGCGCCGCGATTGCGCAGATATTGCTGCTCGACCTGGTGTTCTCGGTGGACAGCATCATCACTGCGGTGGGTATGACCGATCATGTCGCGATCATGGTCATTGCCGTGGTCGTCGCGGTAACCGTGATGCTCCTGGCGGCGAACCCCCTGGCCAAATTCATCAACGAGAACCCGACCGTCGTGATGCTCGCGCTCGGCTTCCTGCTGATGATCGGCATGACCCTCATCGCCGAGGGCTTCGGTGCCCACGTACCAAAGGGCTACGTGTATGCCGCCATGGCGTTCTCCGCCGGAGTCGAGATGCTGAACATGATGGCCCGGCGCGCACGGCAGAAGCAGCTCGGTCTCGCTCAACAGCAATCGAAATAAACTGACGGTGGGCCTGCATCAGCGAACAGGAGTCACGCTGGAGCAGGCCCGCCGCGCCGAAGCTCTCATAGCCATGCCGGCATAGAGACCGGCCCGGTATCACACTCTCTGTTTCGAACCACCTGCGGCATGCAACGACTACGGTCACAGAGTATGCCGCCCTTCATCACGCAGTCATCAATCCGACAAAAAGTGCCTGAACTTTTGCCAGGAGGGACTGTCAGTCAGCTGATGCACCCTACGGAGCGCCTGCGTTTTCGTGCCGTTTGCACGTCGGCCTCCGGCCCGTGGCTGCCACCGACTCCGGCCACGTTCAGCGTGCTTCTCGCTGCCTCCGAGCCTGCGTCTCGCGCGCCAGACAAGCCGACCTCACTACCCTCACGCTTGGGTCCTATTCTTCCAATAACGCGAATTTTTCATGTCCATATCTCTTCATCTTTTTGCCTTGCTCTCCCGGTTCAGCTTTTCCCAGCCGCGCCAAGTCATCGGCGCCAGTCTGTTCGGCGCCCTGCTCATTGCAGGGCCTGTGGATGCCCAGGAATCGTCCGATAACGCGCGCTGGGTCAGCGACAGCCTGAACACCTACGTGCGCAGCGGCCCCACCGACGGCTATCGCATCGTCGGCACGCTGACCTCAGGGCAGAAGGTCGAGCTGATCAGCACCCAGGGCGATTACAGCCAGGTACGCTCGGAGTCCGGCAGCAACGTCTGGATTCCCAGCAAGGAACTGCAAGACGTTCCCGGCCAGGCCGAGCGCCTGCCGCAGCTTGAACAGCAAGTCGCCGAACTCAGCGAGGAACTCAAGACCATCGACGATAGTTGGAAGGTGCGCGTGCAAGGCATGCAGGAAACCCTGGACTCGCGCAAAGCTCTGATCGACGAACTCGACGCCCGCCGCATCGCCCTCGAGGCGGAGCTGACCGAAGCACAGTCGGAACTGCGTACGACCCAGGCGCGGCTCGGCGACGAGAACAAGCAGGTGCTCATGCAGTACATGGTCTATGGCGGCAGCATCGCCGGTGCTGGGCTGCTGGTGGGCCTGATCCTGCCAATGCTCACCCGCGGCCGTAAGCGTAACGATCGCTGGTTCTGACTCGATCAGCCGATGAGGGCTGCCGCTGTGTAGTAGAGCGCTGCACCGACCAGCATGCTGCCAACCAGACCGACTCGGCCGCTGATGGCGAGCAGAGCGACACCCAATAGTGACGTCGCAGCAGCAGCCGGTGCAGCGCTGATTTCGCTGTATGCGACGTAGACTGCGAGATTGATGAACACCGCGGTCGGCAGGATCTGCCCGACGATGCGTAGACCGCCCGCGCCGAGCGGCATGCTGACGAATACTGGCACGACTCTGACCAACAAGCTGGTGATCAGCAGCGCGGCGGTGGCAATCAGGACCGCCCCGTTCATGCTCTGACTCCGTTCAATAGCAAGGCTACGAGTAATACGCCGGGGATCCAGAAGTACACAGGACCAAGCGTCAGGATCAGTCCGAGGGAAGCTGCGGCACAAAGAAAGATCAAAGCTGCCCCGGCGACCTGATGGCGCCGAATGTGCGCTCGCCGTGCCTTCAGCTGCGACAAGGCGAGGTAAAACAACACAGCGCTCGCCGGAAATCCGAGGTTGAAATCGTTGCTGAGCCAATCTTCAGGCAGAACCCCACCGATCACAGCGCCAAAGGCTCCTGCCAGTACCCAGGTTAGAAATATCGCGCTGCGTATCTGCAGCATCCGGTCGATCGGCTCGTCGTCCCGTTCACAGGCATAGGCTTCGTCGCCTAGCATGTGCGCACTGCAGGCGCGCGCGAATGCAGATCGAGGCATCCGTCGTATAGTCGAGATCGCCATCGGCAGGTAACGACAATTGATCGATGCAGTTACAAGCAGCAGCGTAAAGAACCCCGTGCCACTTTCGGACAGCGGCAATGCTGCAAACTGCCCGCTGCCAGTGAAACCTAGCAAGCCGAGCAGCAAAACATCCAGTACCGACCAGCCGGACCGTGCGGCAAGCACGCCGAACAGCATGGCAACCGGCATGACCGACAATGCCGCCGGAAGGGCCTGTTTCAAAGCGCTGCCGGTTACGAGCGTGGGCGCCGCCGGGTCCGCGTTCTCTACTATTTCTGACAATTACACCACTCTCCGAGCTGCGCGATGACATGCGCAGCGAAGTGTGAGTAGTGCCGCCGAAGGATTCTTGTACGATCGTGCAACCGCGCGCTGACTTCAGCTCAGCCGCATCAGCCGTGCCCAGTGTGCAGGGGTAAGTCCATAGGCTTGTTTGAAGTGGCGACTCATGTGGCTCTGGTCGTTAAACCCCGAAACGAGTGCGGCGTCGGCCACTGATATCCCGTTCGAAAGCAACCGCCGAACATGATCTAGGCGGCGTAACGTCAGGTAGCGGTATGGGCTGGTGCCATACAGGGCACGAAAATCACGCGACAGGTTCCAGCGATCCCGGCCGGAAACCCGCTCGAGTTCGTCAAGGCTGAGAGCTCTATCCAGATGGTGGTGCATGTACTCCCGAGCCAGTTCGGCGGCGCGGAAGTCGGCTCGTCGTCGATTGACTCTTCTCCCGGCTACGACGGACATGACCTGGGCCAGGTCAAACAGCGCATCCTGCTGCTCCAACTCTTCTATCGGGTTGTCCAGGCAAGACAGCAGCGCCCAGACGACACGCCGCAAGCGTGGATCACGGGATATCCCGTCATTGATGAAAGGCAATGGCTGCCCACCGAGCGGCCCCTGCAGCATCGCAGGCTGGACATAGATTATTCGGTAACGGAAACCCGCCTCGCTCCCCGCCTCGCCGTCGTGCAACTCGTCGGGATACACCACGAAGGTATTTCCGGGGAGGCTGTAGCGGGCGCTCTTGCGGTAGTTGAAACGGTGCACGCCGGCGAGCGTACAGCCGATCGCATAAGTGTCATGCCTGTGGGGAGCGTAACCGTAGCCACTGAAGTAGGCCTCAAGCCGCTCAAGGGGGCCAGGCTCGTCAGGGCGCCGTATCCAATCGTTATTGCCCTTCATTACTACTCCCAAGCCCCGAACGATGCACGTCTCACAGTAGCGGTCCACAGCTACGACGAGCAACTCACCAAGCGCCCCACTGCCTCCGCTTCAAGGCTCGTGCTTGAGCCGCTCCGTTCGTCAAACCGCCATCGCTTAAGCCGTGCGGGCGAACTATGCTTGCCGTAGAGCACTGCTAGGAAGCCAGGCACACATGGGCGCAGTATGGCGGTCCGACAATACATCCCAGGATGGGCGTAACAAGCGCGCCCCTTCCCCCAAATCATCCCGCACATCAGCTAAAGGCCGTCGCAAGACGGCACGCCGATTGGCGCTGCTCGTCGGCATTTCGCTGCTGGCAGGCGGTGGCTATCTCGGTTGGCAGGAGCTGGACAGCGCCCGATGGCAATCGCACTGGTTAAGCCGCTATGCGGCCGATCTGGATTACGCGGTCAAACCCGGGCCGAGCCCACGCATTCAGTTCCCCGAGGACGGTCCGTTCGACCGCCGCCTGGGCTACGTCGATCTGCCGCGCTTCATTCAACAGCTGTCACCGCGCAACTTCAGAATCGAGGAGCAGGCACGCTTCTCGCGGGCACTGCTGGATTACACCCACCGCGGATTCTTTCCGCCCTACCCCGAGGATTCCCAGGCCGGGTTGACCATCAACGACTGCCGCGGCGTGCCGATCTACACCAACAGCTATCCACGCCAGTATTACGAGCGCTTCGAGGACATCCCACCGCTGGTGGTGATGAGCCTGCTGTTCATCGAGGACAGTGGCCTGCTGGACGCCAGCCGCCCCCACGCCAACCCGGCGGTGGACTGGCCGCGCTTCACCAAGGCGGCGATCAGCCAGCTGGAGAAGCGCCTTGGCCTCAGCGGCCAGGCCGCCGGCGGCAGCACCCTGGCCACCCAGGTCGAGAAGTATCGGCATTCGCCCGAAGGCCGCACCGGCGATCCGCAGGAAAAGATCCGGCAGATGATCTCCGCCAGCGTGCGTACCTATCGCGAGGGCCCGCAAACCCTGGCCACCCGCCAGCGCATCGTGCGCGACTACCTCAACAGCGTGCCGCTCTCGGCGGCGCCCGGACACGGTGAAGTGCATGGCATCGCCGATGGCTTGCGACTGTGGTTCGGCGCCGACTTCCGTGAAGTCAATCGCCTGCTCGACCCACGCAGCGCCGACGAAGTCGATGCGCAGGCGCGCGGTCTGGCGCTGCGTCAGGTGCTGTCGCTGCTGATCGCACAGCGGCGTCCGTCGTACTACCTGGGTGCCGGCCGCGAGGAAATGGCAACGCTGACCGACAGTCATATCCGCCTGCTGGCCAACGGCGGCATCATCGATGCCGGCCTGCGCGACGCAGCGCTGGGCCAGCGCGTCCTCGGGCAAAGCCCGAGTCGCGACTCGGCGATCCGGCAGGTGGACGCCACCAAGGGCATCACCGTCGCGCGCATGCGCCTGGCGGGACTGCTCGGCTTGCCCCTGTATGACCTGGATCGCCTGGACCTCACCGCCAGCACGCCGCTGCAGGGTGATCTGCAGGCACAGATCAGCGAGTACCTGGTGCGCCTGGCCGATCCCGCTTTCGCCGAAACGGTCGGACTGTTCGGTGATCGCATGCTGTCCCCGGAGAAGACCGCCGCCGTGCGTTACAGCTTCACGCTGTTCGAGCGCGGCGAGGAAGGCTTCCAGGTGCGGGTACAGACCGACAATACCAACCAGCCGTTCGACATCAACGAGGGCAGCAAGCTGGAGCTGGGCTCGACCGCCAAGCTGCGCGTGCTGACCACCTATCTTGAGGTTATCGCCGAGCTGCACCAGCGCTACTCGGACCTCACCGCGGGCGAGCTGCGCAAGATCGACACCAAGGCCAATCTAAGCCGCTGGGCCATCGATTACCTGGCCACGCACAGCGACCGCAGCCTGGAGCGCATGCTCGACGCAGCCCTGGATCGGCGCTACTCGGCCAGCCCCGCCGAACGCTTCTTCACCGGCGCCGGCATGCATCGCTTCGGCAACTTCCGCCGTGAAGACGACGGGCGTATCCCCACCGTACGCGAATCGCTGCGCGAATCGATCAATCTGCCCTTCGTACGGCTGATGCGTGATCTGGTGAGCTACAGCACCTACGAAACCATCAACAGTGCCGAACTGCTGGGTGACGACAAGGACCCGCGCCGCCAGGAATACCTGACCCGCTTCGCCGATCGCGAGGGCTCGGTATTCCTGCAACGTTTCTGGAAGAAGTACCGCAACAAGAGCGCCGAGCAGCGCATCGAGACCTTCCTGCAGGGCATGCGGCCGACACCCGTGCGCCTGGCGGCCGTGCATCGCTACCTGATGCCGGATGCCGAGCGGCCGGTCTTCGACAGTTTTCTCAAGCAGCATCTGCCGGACTCCGATCTCAACGACAAGAAGCTGGATGCGCTCTACACCCGCTATGGCCCGGGCGCCTATAGCCTGCCCGATCAGGCCTACATCGCCCGCACGCACCCGCTGGACCTCTGGCTGCTGGGCTACCTGATCGCCCACCCGCAGGCGACGCTCTCCGAAGTGGTCGCCGACAGCCGCGCGCAGCGCCAGGAAGTCTACGGCTGGCTGTTCCGCAGCCGGCACAAGAGCGCGCGCGACAGCCGGATTCGCATCATGCTGGAGGTCGAAGCCTTCACCGACATTCATCGCCGCTGGCAGCGGCTGGGCTATCCGTTCGACAACCTTGTGCCGTCACTGGCGACCGCGCTGGGCAGCTCGGGTGATCGGCCGGCTGCGCTGGCCGATCTGATGGGCATCATCCTCAACGATGGTGTCCGCCTGCCCAGCGTGCGCATCGACAACCTGCACTTCGCCCAGGGCACGCCCTATGAAACCCGCATGGACCTGGTCGCCGGGACCGGCAAGCGGGTGATGCCGGTCGAGGTCTCCAGGGCGCTGCAGGATGCGCTAGCCAATGTGGTCGAAGGCGGTACTGCGCGGCGTTTGCAAGGCAGTTTCGTGCAGCAGGACGGCAGCGCTTTGCGAATGGGCGGCAAGACCGGCACCGGTGACAACCGCATCCAGAGCGTCGGTGCTGGCGGCCGGCTGATCAGCTCGCTGGCGCTGAACCGCACCGCCACCTTCGTCTTCTATCTCGGGCCCAACCACTTCGGCACGCTGACGGCCTATGTACCGGGACGCGCCGCCGACAGTTTCCGTTTTACCTCGGCGCTGCCCGTGCAGACACTCAAGGGCATGGCGCCCCTCCTGCAACCCTACCTGCAAGGCCAGAACACGCTGTGCCGACCGGAAAACCTGCCGGCGCTGACCAGCGGCATGCTTTCGGCCGAAAAGTGATCCCCAACGCCCGCATCGGTGCCCTTCCCGGCGCCGATTTCGGCGCACGCACCGGCAAAAACTGGACGTAATCCGAATTCGTTTGCGACGCTTCGCCTAATAGCCTGTCGAATACCCCGGTCCTGGAACCAATCTGGAGTGCACACCTGATTGCCGAACTGATCGGCCATAACGGGAAACGTCATGATCGAAGGGATACTGCTGCTCACCACGGGACTCTTTGTGCTCGTCACACTCCTGCCGCTGTGGCGGCATCGCGCCTGGTGGGTGCGCGTATGGGAGTTTCCGCGCCTGCAGCTCGGCGCGCTGCTGGTCGCCCTGCTCGTCGCTCAAGGCATGCTGCTCGACTACAGCCAGCCCTGGCATTACCTGATCTCTGCCCTGGCCGGCGCGTGTCTGATCTACCAGCTCGCATGGGTCGTGCCCTACACACGTCCCTGGCGCAACGAGGTTCGCCGGGCGGAGGCAGATGCCGCAGGGCCGCGCATCCGGGTGATGTCATCCAATGTGCTGGGGCCGAACCGACGGTCCGATCGGCTGCTGGCGCTGGTTCGCGAGTATCGCCCGGACGTTCTGGTGACGCTTGAATCGGACCAGTGGTGGGAAACGCAGCTCGAGCAACTCGCCGAGCACTACCCGCACAGCATCCGCTGCCCGCTGGACAACCTCTACGGCATGCATGTCTTTTCACGGCTGCCGCTGGAAGAGCCGGAGCTGTGCTTTCTGGTGGAGGACGACGTGCCCTCCATGCACGCTCGGGTGCGTGTCAGCGACGAGCTCACGGTGCGCATGCACTTCCTGCATCCCGCACCGCCCAGCCCGACCGAGAACGAGGAATCCACCGAGCGCGACGCGGAGTTGCTGGTGGTCGCCAGGAGCATCCAGGACAGCGATGACCCGATCATCGTCAGCGGCGACCTCAACGATGTCGCCTGGTCGCCCACCACGCGCCTGTTCCGCAAGATCAGCGGACTGCTCGATCCACGGGTCGGCCGCGGCATGTACAACACCTTCCATGCCCATCACTGGTTTCTGCGCTGGCCGCTTGATCACTTTTTTCACAGCGCGCATTTCCGCTTCATCCGCCTGCTGCGGCTGCCTGATATCGGCTCCGACCATTTCCCGGTGTTCATCGAGTTGCAGTACGACCCCAAGCACACTGAAGAGCAGCATGGCCTTGAAGCCGATCGCGACGACGAGCAGCAGGTCGAGGAAACCATCGACGAGGAGCCCGTCACCCCGGGCGAGGTACCGCAACCTGCGGCCGGCCCGCGACGCTGAGCCGCTGGCCCTCAGTCGGGGCTGATCGGCCTATGCTGGAACACACCCTACGCCCAGTTCAGACGAGAGAGCCCGCATGACACCTGCATCCGAACGCCCAGCCATCACCCCGGAAACCCTGCGCCAGCTCGCCTTCGACCAGTCCATCCGCTGGACCAGCCAGAACGACGACCTGTGGCAGCTGATCGATAACGACCTGTGGCAGCTCACGCGCAATCCCAGCATGGTGCTCAGCACCGTGCCCGAACAGAAGCTGCAAGCACTGCTGCAACGCGCTGAATGCCATCGTCTGGTGGAGGGCATCGTCGAAGCTCAGCAGGCACGCCTGGAGCGGCCGACCTGGTTCGCCAGCCAAGGCCACGGTGACCGCAGTTACAGCGAACAACTCGCGCGAGTCGCCTATTTCTCCATGGAGTACATGCTCAGCGAGGCGCTGCCGATCTACTCCGGCGGGCTCGGCAATGTCGCCGGCGACCAGCTCAAGGCCGCCAACGACCTCGGCGTGCCGATAACCGCAGTAGGCATGCTCTGGCAGCACGGCTATTTTCGTCAGAGCATCGGCCCGGATGGTCGCCAGCAGGCACTCTACCCGGTCAATGACACCCGGCAGATGCCCATCGAGCCGCTGCTCGACACCAGCGGAACAGCATTGCGTTTCGCGATCCAGCTGCCCGGCGTGCAGATCTGGCTGCGCGGCTGGCAGGCCAGGGTCGGCCGCCACCGCCTGCTCCTGCTGGACACCAACGACCCTGCCAACCCGCCCATCGCACGACTGATCACCAGCGAACTCTACGGTGGCGACAACGAAATGCGTCTGCGCCAGGAGCTGGTGCTGGGCATCGGCGGCTGGCGGCTGCTCGAAGCCGCCGGACTGCAGGCCGACGTGCTTCACCTGAACGACGGCCACGCCGCCTTCGCCGTGCTGGAGCGCGCCCGCAGCTACATGGCCAGGGAGCGCGTGTCCTTCGACGTGGCACTCCACGCAACCCGCGCGGGCAATCTGTTCACGACCCATACGCCCGTCGAAGCCGGCTTCGACCGCTTCCCGCCGGAGCTGCTGAGCAAATACCTGGAGCGCTATGCCGAGTACGAACTGGGCATCCCGCTGCAGTCCCTGCTGGCCATGGGTCGCAAGCATGCGCACGACCCACACGAGCCATTCAACATGGCCTACCTGGCAACGCGCGGGGCCGGGGCGGTCAATGCCGTCAGCCAGCTGCATGGCCGCACCAGTCGCTACATCTTCCGCGAGCTTTATCCGCGCTGGCCGCTCGAGTCGGTGCCGATCGGTCATGTCACCAATGGCATCCATCTGCCGACCTGGGTATCGCCGGACGCCGAAGCCCACTGGTATGAGCTGCATGGCGATGAGATTCCCTGGCGCGGCACCGACCAGGCTTCCGTGGACGATCTTCTGGCCCAGGTCGATGACCGCTGGCTGTGGCAGATCCGCCAGCATGCCCGTGGCGAACTGCTCAGCTTCGTACGCAGCCACCTGGCCCGCAGCCTCGCGGTGCACGGCGCCTCGCCTGCGGAGATCGAATTCGCCGGCTCGCGCCTGCACCCGCAACGGCTGACGCTCGGCTTTGCCCGGCGCTTCGCCGCCTACAAACGCCCTAACCTGCTGCTGCAGGACCCGGAGCGGCTGGCGCGCCTCCTCACCCATCGCGATTACCCGGTGCAGCTGCTGGTTGCCGGCAAGGCGCACCCCGCCGATCGCGCCGGCCAGGCGCTGCTCTGCGAATGGCAGCAGTTCGCCGCGCGCCCCGATATTGCCGGCCACGTGGTATTTCTCGAGGACTATGACATGCGTATCGCCCGGCACATGGTGCAGGGCGTGGATGTCTGGCTGAATACCCCTCGTCGCCCGTGGGAAGCCAGTGGCACCAGCGGCATGAAGGTCCTGGCCAACGGTGGGCTGAATCTTTCGCAGCTCGACGGCTGGTGGGCCGAAGCCTATGCCGCCGACCTCGGCTGGGCGGTCGGCGACGGCCTGGAGCACGAACCCGAACACGATGCCGCGGACGCCGAACAGCTGTATCGGCTACTCGAAGAGCAAGTCGTGCCCTGCTTCTACCAGCGCGACCAGCAGGACATCCCCACCGCCTGGGTGAAACGCATGCGCCGCAGCATGAGTGCTCTGGTGGAACGCTTTTCCGCCGACCGAACGGTGCGTGAATACACCGAGCGCTATTACCTGCCGCTGTCCGGCAGCTACCGACAGCGCTGCGCGGATGGTTCTGCGTTGGCCAGCGAGATGTTGCGCCGAATCACCAGCCTGCGCAGTTACTGGCACGAACTGGCCTTCGAACAGTTTGAGTGGCGGCGCGAGGGCGATGCCCAGCACATTGAGGCTCGCCTGCACCTCGGCCGAATCGAACCGGAGCAGATAGCCGTGCAGCTGTTCGCCGAATCGCAGGGAGCGGAGCCGGCCAACGTCCACACGTTGCAACTCCAGCACCACGAAGGCTCATACGCCACCTTCCGGACTGAGCTGAGCACCCAGCGCCCTGAGGCCGACTACACCGCACGGGTCGTCCCCAGCACCGCGCTGGGCCTGGCGGTGCCGCTGGAACTGCCGCTCATCCTTTGGCAGCGATGAACAGCCGGAACGCTGCCCGCATGCCGCAGTCATCTATAAACCACCCGCATAGAGGATGCCGCGTCATGATCAAGCAAATGTTCGACAAAAACGCCCCACAGAACGTCCACGGCTGGGAACGCGCCGCCTCGCTGGCCGGCGGCCTGGTGATGATGGGCAAGGGGCTACGCCGTGGCGGATTGATCGGGATCGCCGAGCTGGCCATGGGCAGTATGGCGCTGGCTCGTGGTATCAGCGGTCGTTGCGAGGCCAAGCGCATGCTCGCGGAGATGGAAAGCAAGCCGGCGCTGCCAAGCCAGCGCTACAGCCATATGCCAATGGATTCCGAAGTGCACAGTTCGGACTTCACCGATACCAGCGTACAAATGCCGGACTCCACCCCCATGGGCAACGAAAGTCGCACCACGCCGCGCGTCTGATCGACCGGCAGCGCCTCGATGATGCGCTGCTCGCTAACCGCCTCTACAAGCGGCAAAAGCGCAAACCTCACGGCGCTCTAGCGGCGCCGTGGCTGCAATGCGGTCAATCATCGATAACTACTGGCCCAACAATCGGTCCTGGTTCTGCTGCGCCATTTCCTTCAGGTAATCCCAGGTCGTGCGCATGCGCGCCAGGTCCTTGAACTCGATCGGCATGAGCATCCAGAAGGTGCGGGTAAAGCTGACCTCCTCCGGCAGCAGCAGTCGCAGCCGTGGATCGGCGTCGGCGGAAAACGCCGGCAGGATCGCGATCCCAGCCCCCATCGCCACCGCTTCCTGCTGCGCCAGCAGGCTGGTACTGCGCAGGCCGATGGAGCGGGCGTCGGCGATGCCATCGAGAAACAGCAGCTCCTTGCTGAACAGCAGGTCATCCACGTAGCTGACGAAGCGGTGCGCGGCCAGGTCCTCGCGGCTGCGGATCGGCGGGTGTTCGTCGAG
>NZ_JXXD01000121.1 GCF_000935215.1 Stutzerimonas stutzeri | reverse complement strand
GGGAGGCGCGCCCTCGCGGCGATGCAGGCCGAAGGACTGCCAAAGACCTGAAGCCTGAAGCCTGAAAAACCGAGACCGGGCCTCCCAGAAAAATGGCCGGGAGCCATTTTTGACGTCGCTTGCGACGGCCCGAAGGGTGATCGCCATGGATGGCGGATCACAAAAAAACTCCCCTGGGAGCACAGGGGAGTGGCTTATCGCCAAGCTGGGGATGTCAAACCGTTTCACGCACCCGTGCTGCCCATGGGCTGGCTAAACCGCGTCGCCCGCGCCAGCACATGGAGGTGGAGTCGAGTCCCATGGCGGCGAAGCCAATTCCATCGCCTACAGGGAATTCAGACCGGCCCGCGGGCGGCGCGGCGGGGGGCGACGGTGAAGCCGAGGGCTTCCTCGTAGCTGGGGCTGTCGAGCTTCGGCTGGTAGTCGACCAGGGCCTCGTACACGGTGATGACCTTGTCTTCGGCGCTCTGCCCCTTGAAGTCGTCCTTGTCCAGGCGCAGGTCGTCCATCAGGGTGTTCCATACCGCGCCGCCGTCGGGGTGCGGCAGGAGGATGATGTTCACGCCGTCGAGGTCGACCTGCAGCGCCTTGCCGAGGTTTTCCACATAGAACAGCACGCGGATGCCGGGGGCCAGGTCGCCGCGGTAGTGCTGGATGAACAGCGGCAGCAGGGTCAGTTCGACGAGGATGCCGGCGGCCATCACCAGCTTGTCGTTCCTGGCCAGCAGCACGGCCTGCTTGACCACGGATTTTGGCGGCATGCGCCGGCCGGACGCATCGGCTATATCGCCTTCCTCCAGTACCAGGTCGCCGCGGAAGGCGTAGGTGTCGGCCTGGCTGGTGGTGCCGTTGAAGCTGAGGTTGCACAGCAGGTTGCGGGCTTCGTAGGTGTTCAGCAGCATATCGAGGGATCTCCGGTCGTTGAAATCAGGCCACTTTGGCGGCGTCGTGGGCGGCGAGGGCGAACAGGGTTTTCCAGTCGTCCTCGATCAGGTGCAGGTGTTTGCGCTGGCAGACCTTGCGTTCCTTCTCGCTCGGTCCGTCGATCAGCGCCCAGCCGGCGTCGGCCGCGGCGTCGTGGATCAGGTCGCTCATCACCATGCGTTCGGTGTCGCGGTTGAAGCGCATGCCGAGGAACAGGTAGCGCTTGCCGCGGCGCTGCAGCTTGAGCCAGGCCGGCACGGCGAAGCCGCCCATCAGTTCGGTGATGTAGTCGACGAAGTCGGCGTCCGAGGCGACGTAGCTGGGCTTGGGCAGGGGCGTGCCGAGCGGCTTGAACAGCACCGGCAGGTCGCTGTCGACCTGCTCCAGGCCGATGCGGCGGTACTGCCCGGCGTCGAACTGGTACAGCTCGAAACGATAGTGGGTGCCGGCGAGGCGGGCGCAGCCGACCACCAGGGTATGGGCGCGGTCGGCGTAGCAGCGTTGCAACTGGGTGTCGCGGTTGCAGTCGATCACGTAGGGCAGGCGCAGGTCGGCCAGCCACTGGTGGACGGGTGAGGGCGTCCAGTTGTCGCCGCCGTAGGTCTGGGTCAGGAAACGCTCGATGAAGCTGCGTCCCTTCTTGTTCTCCAGGTGCATGGCGGCCCTGGGGAACTCGTACATCAGCCGTTCGGCCATTGGCTGGCCGCCGGTCATGGCCAGGATAAGGCTGTCGCTATCGGCGGGGATCGGCTGTCCGGAGTGGCGGTCGACCACCTCGCGCAGCACGCCGGGTCCCAGATAGGGAATGCTGTCGCCGGCCTTGAGGCCGGCCAGTATTTCCTGCATCGGACTGCTGTTCACGGGATTCTCCTGCTGTCGGTTTCCAGGAGTGCTTCGCAATATGCACGCCAATCGCCGAAAGTTCGGCAACTCGTTGTTATCACGAATATTTTCCGTAACTTTCCCGATTCGGGACGCGGCGCGTTCGCGACAATTGTCGTATTTGCCACAGGCTCGGGAAGGCCATGGAAAGTTGCCTGGAAGATTCCCGCAAGCGGCGTGGAAAGTTTGTTGGGTTGTTGCCATTGGCACCGACAGAGGCTTCCTTTTGTTGTGTATGCCACTGTCGCGATAATGTCTTTTTTTCTTATAAAATAATTAAAAAACAATAACTTGGGTTTCGATAAAAGCGCTGGCACAAAGACTGCACCTACCTCGTTGCGCAGGCTTGTTCGTGCCTATAGCCCACGTACATTTCATGTGGAAACGAAACCTGAGGAACTTAATTATGGCAATGCGTCAATGCGCTATCTACGGCAAGGGGGGGATCGGTAAGTCCACGACCACCCAGAACCTCGTGGCGGCCCTGGCCGAACTCGGCAAAAAGGTGATGATTGTCGGTTGCGACCCGAAAGCCGACTCGACCCGCCTGATTCTGCACGCCAAGGCCCAGAACACCATCATGGAAATGGCGGCGGAGGCCGGCACCGTGGAAGACCTGGAGCTGGAGGACGTGCTCAAGGCCGGCTATGGCGGCATCAAGTGCGTCGAGTCCGGCGGCCCCGAGCCGGGCGTCGGTTGCGCCGGTCGCGGGGTGATCACCGCGATCAACTTCCTCGAAGAGGAAGGCGCCTATGAGGACGATCTGGACTTCGTCTTCTACGACGTGCTCGGTGACGTGGTGTGCGGCGGTTTCGCCATGCCCATCCGCGAGAACAAGGCCCAGGAAATCTACATCGTCTGCTCCGGCGAGATGATGGCCATGTACGCGGCCAACAACATCTCCAAGGGCATCGTCAAGTACGCCAACTCCGGCAGCGTGCGCCTGGCCGGGCTGATCTGCAACAGCCGCAACACCGACCGCGAAGACGAACTGATCATGGCCCTGGCCGAGAAGATGGGCACCCAGATGATCCATTTCGTGCCGCGCGACAACGTGGTCCAGCGCGCCGAGATCCGCCGCATGACCGTCATCGAGTACGACCCGACGGCCAAGCAGGCGGACGAGTACCGGCAGCTGGCGACCAAGATCGTCAACAACAAGAAGCTGGTCATCCCGACCCCCATCACCATGGACGAACTCGAAGACCTGTTGATGGAATTCGGCGTCATGGAAGTGGAGGACGAATCGATCGTCGGCAAGACCGCCGCCGAACTGGCCGCCGAAGCCGCCGTCTGATCGCGCCGCTTCAGAGAGCCGTCCACGGCCCGCCTGGCCTGACCAGCCAGGCCGTGGATCAGGCTCGCAGGACGGGGCAGGGCGGATTGGCCCTGTCGGAGACTTGCGCCCGCCAGGGCGACGGCTCTGCTACCCGCATATGAACGCAAGGCAAGAGGAGGTCATACCATGTCCGGTATGTCACGTGAAGAGGTCGAGTCCCTCATCCAGGAAGTCCTGGAAGTCTATCCCGAGAAAGCCCGCAAGGACCGCGCCAAGCACCTGTCGCCCAACGACCCGTCGCTGGAGCAGTCGAAGAAGTGCATCACCTCCAACAAGAAGTCCCAGCCGGGGCTGATGACCATCCGCGGCTGCGCCTATGCCGGCTCCAAGGGCGTGGTCTGGGGGCCGATCAAGGACATGATCCACATTTCCCACGGTCCGGTGGGGTGCGGCCAGTATTCGCGGGCCGGCCGGCGCAACTACTACATCGGCACCACCGGCGTGAACGCTTTCGTCACCATGAACTTCACCTCGGATTTCCAGGAGAAGGACATCGTCTTCGGCGGCGACAAGAAGCTGGCCAAGCTGATCGACGAGGTCGAGACGCTGTTCCCGCTGAACAAGGGCATCTCGGTGCAGTCGGAATGCCCGATTGGCCTGATCGGCGACGACATCGAGGCGGTGTCCAAGAAGAAGGCCGCCGAGTACGACACCACCGTGGTGCCGGTGCGCTGCGAAGGCTTCCGCGGGGTATCGCAGTCCCTCGGCCACCACATCGCCAACGACGCCATCCGTGACTGGGTGCTGGACAAGCGCGACGACGACACCAGCTTCCAGACCACCCCGTACGACGTCTCCATCATCGGCGACTACAACATCGGCGGCGATGCCTGGTCCTCGCGCATCCTGCTCGAGGAAATGGGTTTGCGCGTCGTGGCCCAGTGGTCCGGCGACGGCACCATTTCCGAGATGGAGCTGACCCCCAAGGTCAAGCTCAACCTGGTGCACTGCTACCGCTCGATGAACTACATCTCGCGGCATATGGAAGAGAAGTACGGCATCCCATGGATGGAGTACAACTTTTTCGGCCCGACCAAGACCGCCGAATCGATGCGCGCCATCGCCGCCCACTTCGACGACCACATCAAGCAGAAATGCGAGGAAGTGATCGCCAAGTACCAGCCGCAGTGGGAAGCGGTGATCGCCAAGTACCGTCCGCGCCTGGAAGGCAAGCGGGTGATGCTCTACGTCGGTGGCCTGCGTCCGCGCCACGTGATCGGTTCCTACGAGGACCTGGGCATGGAAGTGGTCGGTACCGGCTATGAGTTCGGCCACAACGACGACTACGACCGCACCCTCAAGGAAATGGGCAACGCCACGCTGCTCTACGACGATGTCACCGGCTACGAATTCGAAGAGTTCGTGAAGAAGATCAAGCCCGACCTGATCGGCTCCGGCATCAAGGAAAAGTACATCTTCCAGAAAATGGGCGTGCCCTTCCGGCAGATGCACTCCTGGGACTATTCCGGTCCGTACCACGGCTTCGACGGCTTCGCCATCTTCGCCCGCGACATGGACATGACCCTGAACAACCCATGCTGGAAGAAGCTGCAGGCGCCCTGGCAGAAAATCGAGGAATCGGTCGAGAAGGTCGCCGCCAGCGCCTGATAGTGCGCAGTCGTACGCAACATCCGCGGCGGCCGGCATGGGCCGGTCGCCGCCGATATCCGTGATCGCCGTTCACAGATGAGTGAGGCGAAGGAGAAAGTCATGAGCCAGCAAGTCGATAACATCAAACCCAGCTACCCGCTGTTCCGCGACGACGAATACAAGGACATGCTCGCGCGCAAGCGCGACGATTTCGAGGAGAAGCATCCGCAGGAGAAGATCGACGAAGTCTTCCAGTGGACCACCACCCAGGAATACCAGGAACTCAACTTCCAGCGCGAAGCCCTGACCGTCAACCCGGCCAAGGCCTGCCAGCCGCTGGGTTCGGTACTCTGCGCCCTGGGCTTCGAGAAGACCATGCCCTACGTGCACGGCTCGCAGGGGTGCGTGGCCTACTTCCGCACCTACTTCAACCGCCACTTCAAGGAGCCGGTGTCCTGCGTGTCCGACTCCATGACCGAGGACGCAGCGGTGTTCGGCGGCCAGCAGAACATGAAGGACGGCCTGGCCAACTGCAAGGCCACCTACAAGCCGGACATGATCGCCGTGTCCACCACCTGCATGGCCGAGGTCATCGGCGACGACCTCAACGCCTTCATCAACAACTCGAAGAAGGAGGGCTTCATCCCCGAGGACTACCCGGTCCCCTATGCCCACACCCCGAGCTTCGTCGGCAGCCACGTCACCGGCTGGGACAACATGTTCGAGGGCATTGCCCGCTACTTCACCCTCAATCACATGGACGACAAGGTGGTCGGTAGCAACCACAAGATCAATGTCGTTCCCGGCTTCGAGACCTACCTGGGCAACTTCCGCGTGATCAAGCGCATGCTCAAGGAAATGGACGTCGGCTACAGCCTGCTCTCCGATCCGGAAGAAGTGCTCGATACCCCGGCCGACGGCCAGTTCCGCATGTACTCCGGCGGCACCACCCAGGACGAGATCAAGGATGCGCCCAACGCCCTGAACACCCTGCTGCTGCAACCCTGGCAGCTGGAAAAGACCAGGAAGTTCGTCGAAGGCACCTGGAAGCACGAGACGCCCAAGCTGAGCACCCCCATGGGCCTGGACTGGACCGACGAGTTCCTGATGAAGGTCAGCGAGATCAGCGGCCAGCCGATCCCCGAAAGCCTGGCCAAGGAGCGCGGTCGCCTGGTCGACATGATGACCGACTCGCACACCTGGCTGCACGGCAAGCGCTTCGCGCTGTGGGGCGATCCGGATTTCGTCATGGGCATGGCCAAGTTCCTCCTGGAGCTGGGCGCCGAGCCGGTGCACATCCTCGCCCACAACGGCAACAAGCGCTGGAAGAAGGCCATGGACGCGATCCTGGAGTCCTCGCCCTACGGCAAGAACTGCACCGTGTACATCGGCAAGGACCTCTGGCACATGCGCTCGCTGGTGTTCACCGACAAGCCGGACTTCATGATCGGCAACAGCTACGGCAAGTTCATCCAGCGCGACACGCTGCACAAGGGCAAGGAGTTCGAGGTGCCGCTGATCCGTCTCGGCTTCCCGATCTTCGACCGCCACCACCTGCATCGCCAGACCACCCTGGGCTACGAAGGCGCCATGCAGATACTGACCACCCTCGTCAACGCCGTGCTCGAGCGCCTCGACGACGAGACCCGCGGCATGCAGAGCACCGACTACAACTACGACCTGGTTCGTTGACCGCGAGCGGGGAGGGCGACCTCCCCATCCTGGCCGGCCGGCGCACCGCAATGGTCGTCGGCCGGCCAGCCCCATTTTCAGGAAGCCTCCCATGCCCAGTGTCATGATCAGCCGCAACAAGAATGGCCAGCTGACCTTCTACATCGCCAAGAAGGACCAGGAAGAAATCGTCGTCAGCCTGGAACACGACAGCCCCGAACGCTGGGGCGGCGAAGTCGCCCTGGCCGATGGCTCCAGCTACTACCTCGAACCCCTCTCGGCGCCGCCGAAACTGCCGATCACCCTGCGCGCCAAACGGGCCGGCGAGGGCTGAACGATGGCGCCCAGCAACGGACGGGCTCCGCTGCCGGCTCACCTGGCCCTGCGCATCGCCCTGGCGGCGCGCGAGCTGAACGGCGTGGATACCGGGCAACTGCTGCGCACCCTGCTCAGCGTCACCGGCGA
>NZ_JXXD01000120.1 GCF_000935215.1 Stutzerimonas stutzeri | reverse complement strand
TCGAAAAAGCTATTCCTCACTGCTTGTGGGGAGAGTCCATATACAAGGTCTGTTAGGCTGGCCACTCTGTAGAGGAGCCCAGTCAAAATGAAAACAATCGGTTACCTACTCGTCGCCTTGCTGCCACTCACGGCCAATGCGGTCACTTATCCGGTAGACGTCGAGCAGCAGCTCAACGGCGCGGAGATCACCGTCACCCCGCAGACCATTGATCGTGACTTCGCCGGGCTACTGCTGCTCAACTATGGGGGCACGGCTGCGGTGTGTACCGCCGTGTTCCAGAACGGCCCGGAAGCGCCGCGCACGCGACGCACGGAGTTGCAACCAGGTGAGCGCAAGGCACTGACGTCCAAGTTCAAGCGCGACGTGATTCGCCTGCGCATCAAGTTGACCTGCCAGCCAGAATAGGACGCTAGGCTGCCCTCATCGCGCGGGCTGCCTGAACGCGAACCGATCAATCCAGTATGTTCTCGAGTATTTCGTAAACGATGCCGGTGGCGATGGCGACCAGAACCACGTCGCGGCCGATCTGTTTCCACTCGTAGCCTTCGTAGCGCGGCAGGTGCCCCAGCAGGCGGCTGTCCATGTTCTTGGCGATGCCCGGCGGTAGCGGCTTGCCGCGCGCCAGATTCTTCTGGATGCCCGGTGGCAGGGACGAGACCGGCGCTAGCAGATCGCGATGACTACGCAGGGTGATGCGGACCGAACCGATGTCCACCGACGGACCCTGGTAGCGATGCGGCTGCTGTGCCGAAGGCTGATGCTGCTGTGCGCGGTCGGGCTTGCCCTTGCCAGGGTGATCACTTTTCGGCTGCGCTGCGCCGGCAGCGGCGTATAACGCCAGTGAAAGCGCGCCAGTCAGCAGTACCACTCGCTTTTTGGACATCATGCGAACCTCTTGGGTATTAAGCCGCTTCTATTTCCTCAGCTTAGCCTGTGTTTGCCTGGGAAAACATGGCGACCGTTACAGAACGCGCCTTTGCCCGGCAGACGAGTTACCCTATGCCATTGTTTTTTTCGACCTCCGAGGTAGCTCCCTTGTTTGACCAATTCGCCCTGCACGAACGCCTGCTAAAGGCTGTCGCCGAACTCAAATTCGTCGAGCCGACTCCAGTGCAGGTGGCGGCCATTCCGCCGGCGCTGGAAGGGCGTGACCTGCGGGTGACGGCACAGACTGGCAGCGGCAAGACCGCCGCCTTCGTACTGCCGATGCTCAATCGGCTGATTGGCGATGCCGTGGTGCGCACCGATGTTCGGGCGCTGATTCTGTTGCCGACCCGAGAGCTGGCGCAGCAGACACTGAAGGAGGTCGAGCGTTTCTCGCAATTCACCTTCATCAAGTCGGCGATGATTACCGGTGGCGAGGACTTCAAGGTCCAGGCCGCAGTCATGCGCAAGGTGCCGGACATTCTCATCGGCACGCCTGGGCGCATGATCGAGCACCTGAATGCCGGCACGCTGGTCCTCAAGGATGTCGAGATGCTGATCCTCGACGAAGCCGACCGCATGCTCGACATGGGCTTTGCCGAGGATGTGCAGCGTCTGGTCGGCGAGTGCGCCAAACGCCAGCAGACGCTGCTGTTTTCCGCGACCAGTGGCGGCGCCGCGCTGCGCGAGATGACCGCCAGCGTGCTGCGCGATCCGCTGCACCTGCAGCTCAACCGCGTCAGCGAACTCAACGAAGGCACGCGCCAGCAGATCATCACTGCCGAAAACACCGAACATAAGGAAAAGTTGGTGCACTGGCTGCTCGCCAACGAGACGTACAAGAAGGCAGTGATCTTCACCAACACCCGCGTACAGGCCGACCGCCTCTACGGCCGGCTCGTTGCCGAGGGCGTGAAGGCGTTCGTGCTGCATGGCGACAAGGACCAGAAAGACCGCAAGCTGGCGATCGACCGGGTCAAGGAAGGCGGCGTCAAGGTGCTGGTCGCGACCGACGTGGCGGCGCGCGGGCTGGACATCGAAGGGCTGGATCTGGTGATCAACTTCGACATGCCGCGCTCGGGTGACGAATACGTGCACCGTATCGGTCGTACGGGGCGCGCCGGTGGCGAAGGGCTGGCGATCTCGCTGATCTGTCACAACGACTGGAACCTGATGTCCAGCATCGAGCGCTATCTCAAGCAGCGTTTCGAGCGGCGGGTGATCAAGGGGCTGAAAGGCAGCTACATGGGCCCGAAGAACCTTAAAGCGTCGGGCAAGGCCGCTGGCACCAAGAAGAAAAAGATCGAAAAGAAGAAAGGCACCGAGAAGAAATCCAAACCCGCCGGCAAGCGCCCGAACGGCGCCAAGCGCGAGTCACCATCGCCGGTGGTGAGCCAGGATGGAATGGCACCGCTCAAGCGCAAGAAGCCGACGGCCGAGTAACCGTCGGCCTTCAGCTCAGCGCTGAGCGTCAGCCGGCATATCTGCCTCGCGTTCCGCTTCCTCGATCTGCTTCAGGCGCTTGTCATAGGCCTCGCACTCGTCGCCCAACTGGTCGGCGGTGCGCTTGGCTTCCATCTGGCGAATCTCCTCATTTATCTCCTTGGCGCGCTCCGGATTGCTCTCGGTGAGCTGGTTGACGCGCTCAGCCAGCTGTTCGGCCTTGGCATTCACTTCGTCCGGCGTGCACGCGGCGTGCACGGTCGGGCTGGCCAGTGCGGCAGCGGTCAGGGCAATCATCAGCAGTTTCATGGCTCGCTCCTCGTTCAATCGGTCTGAACGGTGGATCGCAGCGCAGCCGCTTTAGTTCAGACAACGAACCGGTCGCCGTGGTGAACGGTCCCAATCAGTAGGCGCCTCATTCGCGAGGCGAACATCTGCTGAGGGAGAACGACCATGAGCTATAACTGGGGCCTTATCCTGCGCCTGTTGCATGAAGTTCAGCGCGGCGCCAACGACAGTTTCAAGCCACGCCACTACGCCGAAGAACATGCGACGCAGATGGAAAGTGAAGGTCAACCGATGCCGAATCTGGACAGCCTGCGTGCCGAGGCGGCCGACTACGAAAGTCTGCTATTCGAAGGTGGCTTCATCGTTTCGCGGCCCGAGGAGGAGGGCGGCAATGGCGAGAACTTCGTCCTGACTGAGCGCGGCTCGCGCTTACTGGCGATTCTCGACGATCCGCAGCAGACGCAACGCCAGCAACTGACGGACAAGGGCGATGCGGCGCTGGTGCCGGAAGTGTTCGACGAGATGGCGGCCGGTCGCCCATGACCGGCGTTGTCGTTACAGGCGAAAGCCATCGGCGATGTAGCCGGCGAGCGTTTCGCTGACCGGCGACTGCTGCTGCGGATTGCGCAGCAGCACGATGCTGGTCTGAGGCAGGCGCGGCAGGCCCTCCTTTTCACCGAGTATCTGCAGATCGGCAGGAATCAGGCTCTGCAGCTGTGCGGTCAGCGCCAATCCTGCACCCACGATCGCCATGATCGCCGACAGGCTCGGGCTGCTATAGGCGATCCGGTACTCGATTTCCCGCGCATCCAGTGCATTGCATACCCAGGCGCGACAGAAGCAATCGGTATTGAACGTTGCCAGCGGCAGGGGGCGATGCTCATGCAGGTCGAAGCCCGGGGCGGCGGCCCAGACGACGTGCTCCTGGCGCAACAACTGGCCAATCTCGGTGCCCGGTTCGCGGGTGACGATGCTCAGGTCCAGATCCCGTCGCTGCAACAACTGGGTCGATGGCTCGCAATGCACCTCGACTTGCACCAGCGGATACGCCTGGGCGAAGCGCGAAAGAATGCCGGGTAGAAAGCGCATGACGTAATCGTCCGGCGTGCCGATGCGTACCGCGCCGACCATGTGTGGTTGGCGCAGGGTGGTCATGACTTCGCCGTGCAGTTTGAGAATGCGCCGCGCGTAGCCCAGCAGTATCTGGCCCTCGGCAGTAAACCTGACCTGCCGACCGTTGCGCTCGAATAGCGGACGCTGCAACACATCCTCTTCCAGGCGTTTCATCTGCATGCTCACCGCCGACTGAGTGCGGTTCACCGCGGCTGCGGCACGGGTGAAGCCACCGTGGTCAGCGATGGCCACGAAGCTGCGCAGCAGCTCGGTGTCGATATTCGGGTAGTTGGCCATTCATCAATCCTCGAGATGCGAGGCATCAGGAACATTCGTTGGATTGATCTTAATCCGGGCGCGAGACTGACGCCAACTCAACTGGAGGGCGTCGTGATGAACATGCACAAAGTCGCTTTGCAATCTTTCCATCTGCCGAAGGCACTTCGGGCATCCGCGCCGGGATTGCTGCTGCAGGCCTGGCACAAGCTGCAGCGCTGGAACGAACTGGCACGCCAACGGCGCCAGCTGGCCGCGCTCGGTGACGACATGCTCAAGGACATCGGCCGCAGCCGTGCCGACATCGAATGGGAAGCGAACCGGCCGTTCTGGGACGACCCTGATCGTCAGTGACCCAGCACCAGCTTTTGAATCCCCAGCGACAGGCTGACGGTGACCAACATGAGCGCGAACAGGCGCTGCAGCAGACTGCTGTTGAGGTATTGCGCCAGGCGGTTGCCGGCCAGCACGCCGAAGGCACCGCCCAGCGCCAGGCCACCGAGCAGCGGTAGCGGTGGCTCGGCATCGGTAAGGTAGAGCAGGAAGCCACCGCCGCTGACGACGGCGATCACTGCCATCGAGGTGGCCATGGCGCTGAGCAGCGATAGCGAAGTAAACCAGAGCAGCGCCGGGACGATGAGAAAGCCGCCGCCGACACCCATCAGCCCGGAGAGCAGGCCAACGCCAACGCCGATGCCCAGCAGCGCCATCTGTCGGTCCTCGACGTTCTCCTTGGCCGGCAGGTTGGCGCCGCGCCACATGCGCCAGGCGGACCACAGCACCAACAGGCAGAAACCGATGATCAGTGCGCGCTCCGGTATGAACTGCCCGAGCCATTGACCGGTAGCGTTGCCCGGCAAGCCGCAGACAGCCAGCAGCATGACCGGGCGCCAGGCGATCTGGCCGAGCCGTGCCCGCGGAATCGCGCCGATGAGTGCGGACATGGCCACCGCACCGAGGCTGACGCCGATGGCATCGCGCAATGGCAGGTGCAGGCTGAGTAGCAGGGGCAGGGCGACCAACGAGCCACCGGCGCCGGTGAGGCCAAGCAACAGGCCGAGAATGAGGCCGATGCCCAGTGCTTCCAGCAGTAGAACGTCCATCAGGCAAAGCTGCCGGATGCCAGGGGAATGGTAGGGACCGTATCGGTTTGCATGCGTGCTCCGTCGTCAGCGTTCCATCGTCCATCGTTGGTACGCTCGCGCTGGCGAGCGTTCCTTGGATGAACGGCGGGTCGCAGCGGTGCCACGCACCCGCCGACGGAGTGTAAGGCCTATCAGCGTGGCAGGGCACGGCTGAGGGTGAAGGCGCCGCGCAGATCGCCCTCGCGAAACCCGCGGGCCTGATCCTGCGGGTAGTGGCGGTCGATCAGCTCCACCAGCTCCGGCTTGATCTTTTCGCCGTGACAACCCAGGCAGGCCTCAGCGGTGCCAATCGCCTGCATGTAGCGGTACTCGCCTGCCACTATCTCACCATGCTTGAGCTGTTCGATCGGTTCACCTGCAGCCGAACGCTTGGCGAACTGCTCCAGCACCGAGCGCTCCCAGGTGTCTGGTGCGTTGTCCGGATTGCGCAGCTTCAGCGCGGTGCGGCCTACCTTCCAGGGCGCCTGGCTATGCTGGCTGGCGATTTCCGGCGCGAGAAGACGGCATGCCTTGACGGCTTCCGCCGGGCCACCGTCTGCCATCGCCTGCTTGACCGTGCCAAGCAACTGCTGCTGGAACGGTGGAATCAGGCTGGCAGCCTCGCCGCGCAGCTGCTCGGTATCGACGTCAGGCGCGGCGTGGGCCTGCAATGCAAACCAGCCGAGCGTCAGCAAAGACAGTGATTTCATGATGCCTCCCAGGATACGAAATATAGTGGGGGGAGTATCCGTGCGGGCGACGCACGATGCAAGTCACAGCCTGCGGTAGGCAGCGGCTCGGGCATCGGAGCGTCTCAGGTGCCGCGAATCAGCTTGCGTAGCAGGAAACGATTGGGGTGGCAGGCTTCGGCGACGTCCCGAGGCAACGGCAACGGTTCGTCGTCCAGCCAGGCGGCCAGCAGCTCGCCGGACAGCGGGGCGCTGATCATTCCGCGCGAGCCATGTGCAGTATTGACGTAGAGCCCGTCGAGCCACGGGCAGGGCGTGTGCAGCGACTGACGGGCGTTCTTGCCCAACGCCGCATAGGTTTCAGCGAAGGCCTCGGGCTCGGCCAATGGCCCGATCAGCGGCAGATAGTCCGGGCTGGTACAGCGAAATGCCACGCGCCCGTCCAGCTCCTCGGTACGTTGCGGGTCCGCCTGCAGACGCTGGTACAGATCCGCTGAAATCTGCTCGAGCATTTCCAGATTCGCCTGGTGTTCGGCGACGCTGGGGGTATCGTCGGTCTGCTGGAAGTTGAAGCTGGCACCCAGCGTGTGCGTGCCATCTCGGGGTGGCGCGACGTAGCCCTTGGCGCACAGCACGGTGCGCAGCTGGCCGCTCTGGGTGTTCGCCGGCAGGCAGGAAATCTGCCCGCGAATACGCTTGAGCGGCAGCCAGGCGCTCTGGCTGAAACGCGCGGCGTCCGCCGCGCCGGTCAGGATCACCACGGGCGCTTCGGCCAACAATGCTTGGCCGCCCAGCACCTGCCAGGATCGCCCATTACGGCGCAGTTCGAGCGCTTCATGATGCCTGTGCAGCTCGATTCCCGGTCGCCGCAGCAGCCATTGGCATAGCGCCGGTGGGTTGGCCCAGCCGGCTTCGGGGTAGAACAATCCGCCCTCGGGCAGGGCCACTCCGGCCAGCGCCTCAGCGGCTTCGCGCGACAGCGGATGGACCAGAGAGGCCGGGAAGGCTGCCGCCAGCTCGGCCTGGCGTTCGCGCTCCTTTTCGTCGTAGATCAGTTGCAGTACGCCGCATGCCTGCCAGTCCTGGCCTGCTTGCAAATTGCTCAGCAAGCGGCGCGTATAGCTGAAGCCGCTGACCACCAGCCGCGACAGTGCGGTGCCGTGGGCAGAAAGCTTGAGGTAGAGCACGCCTTGCGGGTTGCCCGAGCCTTCCTGTGCCGCCGCGGCGTGGCGCTCGAGGACTGTCACCTTCCAGCCGCGGGCGGCCAGCGATGCAGCCGTCGCGCAGCCGGCCAGGCCGGCGCCGACAATTACCGCGTGGCGTTCGGCCGTCGTATAGCCCGGGCGAGCGAACCAGGGTTTGTCCGAAATGCTGACGTTGGCGGCTCGCAGGCGCCCGCGCAGAATCTCGCGTTTGTGGCCGTAGCCGGGCACCCGCTGCATGTCGAAGCCGGCCTCGATCAGGCCGCGCCGCACAAAGCCGGCGCTGGTGAACGTGCTCAGCGTTGCGTCGGGCGCGGAAAGCCTGGCCAGCTCGGCGAACAGCATCGGTTGCCACATCTGCGGATTCTTCGCCGGGGCAAAGCCGTCGAGGAACCAGGCATCGACCTGCGCATCCAGGCTCGACAGGCATTCGAGCACGTCGCCGATCAGCAGGGTCAGCACAACGCGGCCGCCAGCGAAGACGAAACGCTGATAGCCCGGATTCAGCGCCACGTACTGTTGCAGCAGTTGCTCGGACTGCTCTCGCAGCTCCGGCCACAGCGCCAGTGCGCGCTGCAGGTCCTCGCGGGTCAGCGGGTGCTTTTCGACGCTGATGAAGTGCAGCCGCGCCTGCGGGTGGGCTACGCGCTCGAACAGATGCCACGCACAAAGAAAGTTCAGTCCGGTACCGAAGCCGGTCTCACCAATCACCAGGCGCTGGTTGTCCTGTAGCGCGGCGAAGCGTTGGGGCAGATCATTCTGCGTGAGGAACACATGTTCGGTCTCGGCCATGCCGCTGGCGCGGGAGAAGTACACGTCGCCGTACTGGCGCGACTGCGGCAGGCCGTTCTCGTCCCAGTCGAGTTCGGCATGCTGGAAGGCGTCGGAAGGGGGGTGGTCGTTCATGCTGGTTCCTGAAAGGACGGGGCAACGCGATGTGCGTCGCCGGGCGCAGATGAGGCACCCGGCGCGGTCGATCAGCTGTCTACCTGGATTTCCTGCTCCAGGCGGCTGATGGCGGCGTCCAGCTCGTCGAGCGCGGCCTCGCTGTCCGGATGGTTCTGCTTGAGCAGGGTCTCGCTCTGCTGACAGGCGTTGCGCAACTGCGGCACGCCGCAATAACGGGTGGCGCCATGCAGGCGGTGCACGCGCTCGATCAACGCCTGGCGATCTCCTGCCTGGCGGGCTTCGCGAATGGTTCGGCGGTCGCCTTCCAGTGACTGCAGCAGCATGCCGAGCATGTCATCGGCGAGATCGGCCTTGCCTGCCGCCAGGCGCAGGCCTTCTTCCTCATCCAGCACTTTCAGGCTCGGTTCAGCCTGCTGCGGCGGCTCCGCTGCACGTTGCGGCTGGCTGCGCAGGGCCAGGCCGGTCCACTTCAGCACCACCTGGGCGAGCTGCCGGTCGCTGATCGGCTTGGTCAGGTAGTCGTCCATGCCGCTCTGCAGCAGCGAGCGTTTCTCGTTCGCCAGTGCATGAGCCGTGAGCGCGATGATCGGTAACGGCGCGCTGTTGTTGGTGTGCTCCCAGTGGCGAATGGCTTCGGTGGCCTGTCGGCCGTCCATGCCGGGCATTTGCACGTCCATAAGGATCAGGTCGAACGCATGCTGCTTGACCGCTTCCAGCGCGGCGGGGCCGTTATCCACCGCAACGACTTCGGCGCCCATATCGCCGAGCAGCGTTTTTACCAGCAGCAGGTTGGCCGGATTGTCATCCACGCAAAGCACACGCGCCGGCCGGTCGGGCGCAGCTGCGGTGGGTTCCGGGTAGCTTTGGTTGGGGCGTACCAGCGCCACCAGTACACGTTGCAGCTTGCGCGTGCAGGCGGGTTTGCCCTGCAGCTGGGTATAGCTGTGGGCTTCTGGGAGGGCGTCGTGGTAGTGGCCCTGCTCGGTGGTCGGGCATAGAACCACGCATTTGCAGCCGAGCGCCTCGATTTCCATCAGGCGCCGGCTGAGCGCGTCCGGCTCGATTTCGCGGCCGGTTACGCCGAGCACGGCGAGGTCGATCAGCTGGCTGCCCTGGCGCTGAGCGCTGATGGTTTCCTGCATCTGGTCGAGGGTATCGAAGGTGTGCACTTCGAGGCCGAGACTTTCCAGCTGATGCTGCAATGCCTGGCGGGCCAGTGGGTGCTGCTCCAGCAATGCGATCCGCCGGCCCTGCAAGGCCGGGTGCGGCAGGTCTTCGATGTCATCCCGCGCCTTCGGCAGGCTGAGGCTGATCCAGAACTCGGAGCCTTCGTCGGGGATGCTGTCGACACCGATCTCGCCGCCCATCTGCTCGATCAGTCGTTTGGAAATGACCAGTCCAAGGCCGGTACCGCCGGGCTGGCGCGACATGGAGTTGTCCGCCTGGCTGAAGGCCTGGAACAGCGCGCGCAGGTCCTGATCGGTCAGGCCGATGCCGGTGTCCTGCACGCTGATGCGTAGCTGGGCGCGATCGGTATTGTCGTCCTCGACCATGGCGCGGACGGCGATGGTGCCTTCGTTGGTGAACTTGATCGCGTTACTGATCAGATTGGTCAGCACCTGTTTGAGGCGCAGCGGATCGCCCAGCAGCGACAGCGGCGTGTCGCGATAGACCAGGCTGACCAGCTCCAGATGCTTGGTGTGTGCAGCCGGGGCGAGGATGGTCAGTGTGTCCTCGATCAGATCACGGAGGTTGAACGGGACGCTGTCGAGCACCAGCTTGCCGGCCTCGATCTTGGAGAAGTCGAGAATCTCGTTGATGATTCCGAGCAGGCTGTCGGCGGACTGCTCGATGGTGCCCAGATAATCCTGCTGGCGCGGAGTGAGGTCGCTTTTCTGCAGCAGCTGGGTGAAGCCGAGGATGCCGTTCAGTGGCGTGCGGATCTCGTGGCTCATGTTGGCGAGGAATTCGGATTTGATCCGGCTGGCCTCCAGGGCCTCCTTGCGTGCCAGATCCAGTTCGATGTTCTGGATCTCGATGGTTTCCAGGTTCTGCTGCACATCCTCGGTGGCCTGATCAATGCTCTGCTGCAGTTCTTCACGGGCGCTGAGCAGTGCTTCGGCCATGCGGTTGATGCCGGACGCGAGCTCGTCCATTTCATGGCTGCCCAATGGTGGCAGGCGGGTTTCCAGGTGGCCGTCCTTGAGCTGCGCGACGGCGCCTTTGACACGCTGCAGCGGCAGACTGATGGCGCGGCTCATGCGCAGAGCCAGCAGGGCGGTGATGATCAGGCCGGCACTCACCAGAAACAGGCTGGTCAGCAGGCTGCGATAGCCACGCAGCAGGGTATTGTGGTGCGACAGTTCCAGCTCCAGCCAGCCGATCAGCTTTTCGTCCGGCCCGCGGGTTTCGTCGGCGAGGTTGAGGTGGCGGCTGAGCACCGGCATGAGAATGCGCGTGTGGTCCATGCTGCTGACGCGGGTCAGGCTCTCCGGATCGCCCGGCGGAGGCGGGGTCAACATGCGCGGACCGGCATGTACGCGCTGCACGCGTTCGGGATCGAGAATGGTCACGGCGCGGACGTCGGCCTGATCCAGCACCTGGGTCAGGATGCGCTGCAGGCGTTTGTCGTAGCCCAGATTCATGGCAGGCGCGGCCAGTGGCGCCAGCTGCTCGGCGATGAGCTGGCCGCGCTCGTCGAGCTGGTGGCGCATCTCGGACAGCTGCATCCAGGTGAAGTAGGCACCGAGCACCACCGCCAGCAAGGTGCTGGGCAGCAGCGTCAGCATCAGCACGCGGCCACGAATTCCTAGGTCTTTCAGCACAGTCCGTCCACCGATCCTGATTGCAGCGCGCTAGTGTAGCGACTCGGCTCGGTGGAATCTGCACGCCAGGTCTAGCCGTGGCGTCGCAGCCTCAGTCGAGGCCGCGGATTTCCTTGCCGTTGAAGTCCGGCAGTTTCCAGTGGAAGGTCATCGCCAGTACGCGGAACAGGAAGCCGCTGCCCAGCGCTGTCAGAGTGGCCAGCGTGGTATTGATCTCCAGCCACAGCATGCCGACGTAGAAGACACCGGTGAACAGCGCGACGGTGGCGTACAGCTCGCGCTGCAGCACCATCGGCACCTGGTTGCACAACACGTCGCGCATCAGCCCGCCGAAGATGCCGGTGATCACGCCAGCCAGTACGACGATGGACGGGTGCGCGCCCATGCCCATCGCCACATCGCAGCCGATCACGGTGAACGCTACCAGGCCGAGGCCATCCACCAGCAGGAAGACCATGCGCAGGTGATGCAGGTGGCGGGCGATGAAGCCGGTGACGATCGCCGCGCCGATGGTGAAGGTGAGGTACTCCGGGTGAGCGATCCAGCCGACCGGATAATGACCGAGCAGCACGTCCCGCGCGGTGCCGCCACCCAGCGCCGTCACGGTGCCGAGAAGGCAGATGCCGAACAGGTCCATGCCGCGGCGCATGCCCATGATGGCGCCGGACATCGCTTCGGCCGTGATGGCAATCAGGTAGATGGTGTGCAGCAGTTCCACGACGATACTCCGGACGGGCTGGGCTGCACGCCAGTGGGGCGCTGCAGCGAGGGATGCGCGATTATGGAGCAATGATGGCTAAATTTGTCGTGGCTAAGTATTTTTAGGCCATCCAAACATTTTCTTAATCGGCAGGTCGCATGAATCTCGATCCGAAGCAGACCGAAGCGTTTCGCACGGTGATCCGTACTGGCAGCTTCGAACAGGCTGCGCAGCGCCTGCACCTGACGCCACCGGCGATTTCACAGCGGGTGCGCGCACTGGAGAGCGCGCTGGGCAGCGCGCTGGTCGTGCGCAGTCGGCCTTGCCGACCCACCGAAACCGGGCAGCGTCTGCTGCAGTACCTCAAACGCGCCACATTGCTCGAGGCCGATCTGCTGGCGGACCTCGCCGAGCGCAGCGATGCGCCACTGGTCGTGGTCGCGGCGCTCAATGCCGACAGCCTGGGCACCTGGTTCTTTCCGGCGCTGGCCGAGGTGCTGATCCGCGAGCGGGTCTTGCTCGATCTCACCGTCGAGGACCAGGATCACACCTACAGCCTGCTGGAGACGGGTCTGGCGATCGGTTGCATCAGCACCGAGCCCAAGCCGATGCGTGGCTGCACGGCCAGCCCGCTGGGCAGCATGCGCTACCGACTGGTGGCATCCAGCGAGTTCCGGCAGAAGCATTTTGCCAACGGGCTGACCCGCAACGCCGCGCGCAAGGCGCCGGTGGTTGCCTACACGCGCAAGGACACCCTGCAGTCGTCGTTCCTGCTGCGCCGCTTCGGGCTGCCGGAGGGCGCCTATCCCTGCCATTTCGTCCCCGGTGCCGAACCGCATTTCAGCGCGATCCGCTACGGGCTGGGGTACGGGATGGTGCCGGAACTGTTGCTGCATGATGCGTTGCAGACTGGTGAGGTGGTCGATCTGGCGACCGACGAACCGCTGGAAATTGCCCTCTACTGGCATACCTGGAAGGTGCAATCGCCACGTATGGAGCACCTTTCGCGACAGATCATTGAGGCGGCGCCGAAGATCCTCGCGCGGCCATAGCCTGATCGGGAGGGACGGCGGGTAAGCCGTTGTCGTGGCGGACAGGCAGAGACGGTCTGCCCGTCGTCGAGCGTTGCCGGTATCATGGCAACCTTTTCCGCTGCCGTGCGACGCCATGACTACACACTATCCGACCATTGCCGATTGCATCGGCAACACCCCGCTGGTTCGCCTGCAGCGGATGCCGGGTAAGACCAGCAACACCATTCTGGTCAAGCTCGAGGGCAACAATCCGGCCGGTTCGGTCAAGGACCGCCCGGCGCTGTCGATGATCAACCGTGCCGAGATGCGCGGCGACATCCAGCCCGGCGATACCCTGATCGAGGCGACCTCCGGCAATACCGGGATCGCCCTGGCCATGGCGGCGGCGATCAAGGGCTACCGGATGGTCCTGATCATGCCGGACAACTCCACGGCCGAGCGCAAGGCGGCGATGACCGCCTATGGCGCCGAGCTGATCCTGGTCAGCAAGGAAGAGGGCATGGAGGGTGCCCGCGACCTGGCGTTGAAGATGCAGGCTGAAGGTCGCGGCAAGGTGCTCGATCAGTTCGCCAATGGCGACAACCCGGAGGCGCACTACAACAGCACGGGGCCGGAGCTCTGGCGGCAGACTCACGGCAGCATCACCCATTTCATCAGCTCCATGGGTACCACCGGAACCATCATGGGCGTCTCGCGCTACCTCAAGGAGCAGAACGCCGCGGTGCAGATCGTCGGCCTACAGCCGATGGAGGGGGCGGCCATCCCCGGCATCCGCCGCTGGCCGCAGGAATACCTGCCGAAGATCTATCAGGCCGAGCGCGTCGACCGCGTCGTCGACATGTCGCAGGCCGAGGCCGAGCAGGTCATGCGCCGTCTGGCCCGCGAAGAAGGCATCTTCTGTGGCGTGTCCTCCGGTGGCGCCGTTGCCGCGGCGTTGCGTCTGTCGCAAGAGGTCGAGAACGCGGTGATCGTGGCGATCATCTGTGATCGTGGCGACCGCTATCTGTCGACCGGTGTGTATGACGCGCCCAATTGACTCGCGCATCAGCGGCGCGCTCCCATGCGCCGCATTGCGTCGCCCATGACATTTTCAACGAACACAACAGCGCAGGTTTCAGCTGATGGCCAAACGTAGCGGCGCTCTGCGCTTTCAACCTAGCGGCGGCGAGCGCAAGCCCCAGGTGCCGGTCGGCAAGAAGCAGCGCCTGATTATCGAGCGACTGGCCAATGATGGGCGCGGCATTGCCTTCATCGAGGGGCGCACCTGGTTCGTCGAAGGCGCGCTGGCTGGCGAAGAGGTCGAGGCGCGCGTGCTGGCTGGGCGCAGTCAGATCGTCGAAGCGCGCTGCGAGCGCGTGCTCCAGGCCAGTGCGCAGCGTCGGGCCGAACCCTGTCCGCATGCTCGCCGATGTGGCGGCTGCAACCTGCAGCATGTGCCCGTCGCCGATCAGCTTGCGCTGAAACAGCACACGCTCGCCGAGCAGTTCGCGCGGGTGGCCGATCTGCAGCCGGAGGTATGGGCCGAGCCGCTGGTGGGACCGGCTTTCGGCTATCGCCGTCGCGCTCGGTTGGCAGTGCGCTGGGACATCAAACGCAAGCATCTGGGCATCGGTTTCCGCGCCAGCGCCAGCCAGGAAATCGTCTCCATCAGTGAATGCCCGGTTCTGGTACAGCCCTTGCAATCGCTGCTGCCGGCATTGCTGGCTGCATTGCGTGATCTGAGCAAGCCGCAGGTTATCGGCCACGTCGAACTCTTCAGTGGTACGGCCGAGGCGGTGCTGATCCGCCACACCGCAGCCTTGTCGGAAACAGACGTGGCACGTTTGCGCAGCTTCGCCACCGTCAATGGAGCGCAGCTCTGGTGGCAGGGCGAAGGTGAGCCTGAATCGGATGATCCCGCGGCGACGCTGGGTTACCGACTGGATGCCTGGGATCTGGAGCTGGCCTGGCGTCCGGGCGATTTCGTCCAGGTCAACGCGCCGGTCAATGATGCGATGGTCGCTCAGGCTCTGGAATGGCTGGACGTCGGCCAGGATGAGACAGTGCTTGATCTGTTCTGCGGGCTAGGCAATTTCAGCCTGCCGCTGGCGCGCTCGGGCGCTCAAGTAGTGGGTGTCGAGGGTGTAGAGACGATGGTTACGCGGGCGCAGGAAAATGCCCGTCGCAATGCTCTGGCGCACGCGCACTTTTATCGGGCCGACTTGTCGAAGCCGCTGGCTGACGCACCCTGGGCGCGCAATGATTTTGCCGCGGTGCTGCTCGATCCGCCGCGCGACGGCGCGCTGGAAATCGTTCGACAAATGTCGAAGCTGAAGGCGCGGCGCGTGGTCTATGTTTCATGCAATCCGGCCACCCTGGCGCGCGATGCGCGCGAGCTGGCCAGCCAGGGATATCGCCTGAAGCGTGCGGGTGTGCTGGACATGTTCCCGCAGACCGCCCACGTCGAGGCCATGGCGTTGTTCGAGCGGGGTTAGCGCTCGACGCTGCATTCTTGACAGGCGAATTGCCTGTGGTTCAACCGACCGGCACGCAGAATGCCGGCGTTCATGGCGCATTAGCTGCGCAGAAGGGAAGGTTTAGATGGTACAGGTCAGAGCGCTTCAGCCGATCAATACGGACGGTAGTATCAACCTGGATGGCTGGCTCGATCATGTGCTGGGGATGGACCCGGCACTCGACCGCGCGGCTCTTAAGGAGGCCTGCGAGTTTGCCCGCGAGGCGGAACAACAGGCCAATGCGGCGCAGAACCTCTGGAGTGAAGGCACCTCCAGCTACCAGATCGGCCTCGAGATCGCCGAGATCCTCGCCGACCTCAAGCTGGACCAGGACAGCCTGGTCGCCGCCGTTATCTACCGTGGCGTGCGTGAAGGCAAGATCCAGCTGGCCGATGTGAACCAGCGTTTTGGCCCGGTGGTGGCCAAGCTGGTCGAAGGCGTGCTTCGCATGGCGGCGATCAGCGCCAGTCTCAACCCACGCGAATCGCTCGTGCTCGGCTCCCAGGCGCAGGTGGAAAATCTGCGCAAGATGCTGGTGGCCATGGTCGATGACGTGCGCGTCGCGCTGATCAAGTTGGCTGAACGCACCTGTGCCATTCGCGCGGTGAAGCTGGCCGACGACGAGAAGCGTCAACGGGTCGCCCGCGAAGTCTTCGATATCTACGCGCCGCTGGCCCATCGCCTGGGCATCGGCCATATCAAGTGGGAGCTGGAGGACCTGTCCTTCCGCTACCTCGAGCCCGAGCAGTACAAGCAGATCGCCCAGCTCTTGCACGAGCGTCGCCTCGATCGCGAACAGTACATCCAGAACGTCGTGCAGCAGCTCAGGGACGAACTGACTGCGACCGGCATCCAGCCCGACATCGACGGGCGTGCCAAGCACATCTATTCCATCTGGCGAAAGATGCAGAAGAAGGGCCTGCAGTTCAGCCAGATCTACGACGTTCGCGCCGTTCGCGTGCTGGTGCCGGAAGTCCGCGATTGCTACACCGCGTTGGGGATCGTGCATACCCTGTGGCGGCACATTCCGAAGGAGTTCGACGACTACATCGCCAACCCCAAGGAGAACGGCTACCGCTCGCTGCACACCGCGGTGATCGGCCCGGAGGGCAAGGTGCTGGAGGTGCAGATTCGCACCCACGCCATGCACGAAGAGGCCGAGCTGGGCGTCTGCGCGCACTGGCGCTACAAGGGCACCGATGTCAATTCCGGCTCCGACCATTACGAGGAGAAGATCGCCTGGTTGCGTCAGGTGCTCGAATGGCACGAAGAGCTCGGCGACATCGGTGGCCTGGCCGACCAGCTGCGGGTGGATATCGAGCCGGATCGGGTCTACGTGTTCACCCCGGACGGCCATGCCATCGACCTGCCCAAGGGCGCTACGCCGCTGGACTTCGCCTATCGGGTGCATACCGAGATCGGCCACAACTGCCGCGGCGCCAAGATTAACGGGCGCATCGTGCCGCTCAACTACAGCCTGCAGACCGGCGAGCAGGTGGAAATCATCACCAGCAAGCACGGCTCGCCGAGCCGCGACTGGCTGAACCCGAACCTGGGTTACATCACCACCTCGCGCTCGCGGGCGAAGATCGTCCACTGGTTCAAACTGCAGGCTCGTGACCAGAACGTCGCCGCCGGCAAGGCACTGCTGGAGCGCGAACTGGGCCGTCTGGATCTGCCGCCGGTGGACTTCGACAAGCTGGCCGAAAAAGCCAACCTGAAGAACGCCGAGGACATGTTCGCCGCGCTGGGTGCTGGCGACCTGCGCCTGGCGCACCTGGTCAACATGGCGCAACAGCTGGTCGAGCCGGAGCGCGGTTACGACCAGCTGGAGCTGATTCCGCGGCGTTCGGCACCGTACAAGCCGGGCAAGCGCGGTGACGTGCAGATCCAGGGCGTCGGCAACCTGCTGACGCAGATGGCCGGCTGCTGCCAGCCGCTGCCGGGCGACCCCATCGTCGGTTACATCACCCAGGGCCGCGGTGTCAGCATCCACCGTCAGGACTGCCCGTCGGTGCTGCAACTGGCCGGGCGCGAGCCGGAGCGGATTATCCAGGTCAGCTGGGGGCCGGTACCGGAGAAGACCTATCCGGTGGAAATCATGATCCGTGCCTACGACCGCGCCGGCCTGCTGCGCGACATCTCGCAGATGCTGCTCAACGAGCGCATCAACGTGCTGTCGATGAACACCCGCTCGAATAAGGAAGACAGCACCGCGCAGATGACGCTGACTATCGAGATTCCGGGGCTGAATGCCTTGGGTCGCTTGCTCAGCCGTATTTCGCAGCTGCCGAACATCATCGAAGCCAAGCGCCAAAGAGCCACGTAAGGCGCAGCACAGCGGCGGCGCCTACTGCGCCATGGTGGATGGTTGAAGCGTCATCCACCCTACGATGCAATACGGTTTTGGGGCGTTTTGCCCGAGACCGAACCGTGGGGTGGATGTCGTTTTTTACATCCACCGTGATGTCATCAGCGTCCCTCACCAGCCTTCGATTCGCTGAGGAATCCTATGTACCAACTCAACGATCTCCTGCACCTGATGGCCCGGTTGCGTGATCCGCAGCATGGTTGTCCGTGGGACCTGCAGCAGAACTACGCGAGCATCGTGCCGCATACGCTGGAAGAGGCCTACGAAGTGGCCGATGCCATCGAAAGCGGCGACTTCGATCATCTGCCCGGCGAGTTGGGTGACCTGCTGTTTCAGGTCGTCTACTACAGCCAGCTGGCCCGGGAGGAAGGGCGTTTCGAGTTCGCCACGGTGGTCGATGCCATCACCCGCAAGCTGATCCGTCGCCACCCCCACGTGTTCCCCGATGGCGATCTGTACAGCTCGCCGGAGCTGCCGCGCCTCGATGAAGCGGCCATCAAGCAGCGCTGGGAGGAGATCAAGGCCGAAGAGCGTGCCGAGAAAGCGGCCGCACCTGAACAATTGTCCCTGCTCGATGACGTGCCCAGCGCGCTGCCGGCGCTCAGCCGGGCCGCGAAACTGCAGAAGCGCGCGGCGCAGGTCGGTTTCGACTGGCCCGAGGCGCTGCCGGTGGTGGACAAGGTGCGCGAGGAACTCGGCGAAGTGCTGGAGGCAATGAGCGAGAACGATCCGCAAGCCATTGCCGAAGAGCTTGGCGATCTGCTGTTCGTCGTGGTCAACCTGGCGCGCCATCTCAAGGTCGATCCGGAGAACGCCTTGCGTGCCGCGAATGGCAAGTTCGAGCGGCGTTTTCGCTTCATCGAGCAGGCCTTGCGTGAAGGGGGGCGGCCAATCGAGAACTGCGATCTCGAAGAGCTTGACGCGCTCTGGGGCGAGGCGAAGAAGGCCGAACGATCGCCGTCCTGCGCCTAACTGTACTTTCCGGGTGGATGTGTCTTTTCACATCCACCACAATGCCGCTCGGTGGGCGGCCGAAGCGTCCACCCGCGTCCCACTTGAATTCACGACGAGACGAGCCGAAACATGAGTCTTTCCCTCCGTGATCAGCTGCTCAAAGCCGGGCTGGTCAACGAAAAGCAGGCCAAGCAGGCCGTCAAGCAGAAGCAGAAGCAGCAGCGCCTGGAGAAGAAAGGCCAGGTCGAGAAGGACGATTCGCAACGCGAAGCGGCGCTGAAGGCGCAGGCGGAAAAGATCGCCCGCGATCAGGAACTCAACCGCCAGCAGCAGCAAAAGGCCGAACAGAAGGCCCGTACAGCACAGATCAAGCAGTTGATCGAGACCAGCCGTCTGCCGAAGCTGACCACCGAGGATTACTACAACTTCGTCGACGACAAGAAGGTCAAGCGGCTGTCGGTGAACAAGCTGATGCGTGAAAAGCTGGCCAGCGGCTCGCTGGCCATCGTTCGTCATGGCGGCGGCTACGAAGTGATCCCGCGTGAAGCGGCGCTTAAGATCCAGGAGCGCGACCCGCAGCGGGTGGTGCAGCTCAACATCCGCACCGAAGAGCCGGATGCCGACGATCCCTACGCCGCCTATCAGGTGCCGGACGACCTGATGTGGTAATCCGCTGGGGCAGGCCGGCCGCCCGACGGAAGGTTGGATAGAAAGCGCCTGCCCCGACCTCTACTACAGACCAGCCCGCAGCTGCGGGTTAATGCAGTGGAGGACGTTATGGACGCTCGATCGAATCGCTATTTCCACGCCGCCGAAACCGATGGCTGGCACGCCGCCGGGATTCCGGGTGATCCGGAGGAGCCAGGCGTTCCCACCCAGCCGTCCGAGCCCGGCGAGCCCACCGTGCCCGATCAGCCGCCACCCGCACCTGTCGCCTGATCATTGGCGAGAGGGTCTGACGCGGCTTCCTCCCGGGAAGCCGCTCCGCTCCCGGTTTTTTCAACTCATTGAATCCAAGGAGCCCGCCTGCTGAGCACATCATCGGGCTCTGCTCTGCGCGCGCTTTCCTGCGCATCGGCCGCCCCCTTGCTATCGCCAAGCCAGCCGCCGCGAGTCCAAGAGATACCTTCCACTCGCGACAAAGCTGCTACCGTTTAAGTGAGGGACCGAACTGCCGACGCCGGATGGGTCTAAAAACTTACAAAAACCAAAATGGGCGTTATTACGTCCACACGGGTTTCTTTAAGGCGAGGGGCACTTTCATGACGACTTGGATCATTGCGTACAACAAAGACGGCAACACCGCGACATTGAAGATCGACTCGGCGCACCAGCCGGATATCGATGAGGCTGTGGAACTGGTGAGTCGCAAGGCAGAAGAGCTGTATCCGGATCAGGAGATCGAGCACGAGCACGAGCCCGATCTGGAGGACACCCCGGCCACACGCCTGGCCGAGCGTTATGGCATCACCATCACGGGCATATCCCAGGCCTGACCGGCGCAGGGCGTCTCAGCGGCCAGACCTCTCCATCCCCGATCACATAAATCTGCCAGTTGTCTTCGGCTGCCACCGTCATCGTTCCGGTGAAGTTGCCGAAGGCCGGCAGCAGGCTGAGCCGCGCTCCGATGCAGAAGCAAGGCAGGCGCAGGCGCTGGCGGCCGCGGCCATGTAGCTGAAAGGCTGGATGTACGTGGCCAGCGAGTACGTGATGGGTCGGATGCGGGTCCGGCTCATGCTGCAGGGCATAGGGGCCGAGCAGTAACGGCTCGCTGACTACGCTTATGTCTAACTCGCGCGGTGGGTCGCCGGCACGGCGGTCGTGGTTGCCACGCACCAGCGTAATTTCCAGTTGCGCATGTTGCGCACGCCATTCGGCCAGACGGGCCAGCGTGGATGGTGCACGGGACTCCGGCGCGTGCAGGAAATCACCGAGAAAGATCAGTTGGCGGCAGGCGTACCGCGCCAGCAGATCGTCCAGCTGGCGCAGGTTGGCATCGGTCGTGCCGTGGGGCACGGGCTGGCCCAGGCGCCGGTAGGCTGCGGCCTTGCCGAAATGTATATCTGCTATCAGCAACGCCTGCTGCTCAGGCCAGTAGACGGCCTTTTCCGCAAGCAACCAGAGCGTACTGCCGGCCAGTTCGATGGGCTGGTAAGGATTCATATGAGACATGGGCGTGCTGAGGCTAGCGTCATGGGGCGCGTTTCGGCTTCCTGAGGCGTGGCGTGCCGTCCTTGGTCTGCCGCGCTTTGCGCTTGGGCGCGGTTTCACGTTCGACCATGATGCTGGCATTCGCCTCAGGCTGATAGCCGCCGGGACCAGCCGCCTTGTCCAGCTCGGCGACCATGCGGCGGATCCGGTCGGCCAGTTTTTCCGAACTCATGCTTTCGCGAAAGCGTTCGACCATCAAAGGAAATGCAAGCGGCGTGGTGCGTCTGACCTGATGGATGTCCAGTTGGCGCCCTTGCAGCCGGTTCATGGTCTGCTCCAGCCGCTCGACCTCTAGCTCCTGCCGCAGCACTTCTTCCTCGGCCTGGGTAAGTAGCAGGTTAGCCGGGTCGTATTGGCGGAACACGTCGAAGAACAGGCCGCTGGATGCCTGCAGCTGGCGCGCGCTCTTCTGCGCGCCGGGATATCCGGAGAAAACCAGCCCCGCGATGCGCGCGATCTCCCGGAAGCGCCGGCGTGCCAGTTCGCCGGCGTTGAGACTGGCGAGCACGTCCTGCAGCAGATTTTTCTGGCTGAACAGTTCGGGCGTCAGCCATTTCAGCCAGTCCACCTCGGTCGCAGAAAGCAGTTCGAAACCGTAGTCGTTGACCGCAATCGAAAAGGTCAGCGGCTGCTGCTGGCCCATGCGCCAGGCCAGCAGGCTTGCGAGGCCCAGATGTACGTGGCGGCCGGCGAAAGGGTAGAGGAACAGGTGCCAGCCCTCGCGGGACTTCATCACCTCGGCCAACAACGTGGTTTCCGTGGGCAGCGCGGACCAGTCCATCTGTACACGGAGCAGGGGCTCGATCAGGCGCATCTCGTCACTTTCGAAACGGCCACGCGAGGCGGCACCGAGTTGTTCCACAACCGCATCGGCCAGTTCGCTCGATAGCGGTATGCGGCCGCCGTTCCAGCGGGGCACG
>NZ_JXXD01000119.1 GCF_000935215.1 Stutzerimonas stutzeri | reverse complement strand
CAGCGGGAGGCGAATCATACAGCGTTCAAAACCGCTGTCAACCACCCCCGATCAACCCGACCGAAGCTGCCAACAGGATTCAACCACCACCCTGCCAGCCCGGCGCATTCTACTCGAATCCGCCATCCGTGCAACCCTTTTATTTCGCTAACCTTTTGATTTACAAGAGGTTTTGCTTAAGGACTGCGCCGGAAGTGGTGCGCATTATAGGAGCCTGAAAATCAACGTCAACCGTTTATTTCAGTTTTATTCACCCCTACCTTTTCGGCTGCGCACTGAAGCGAGAGTCTTAGTCACCGCTGGAACACGCAAGAAGAACAGCGCCATTGCAATACCCGCATAGAGAAACCAACGGGCCGCGTCCGCTCGAACGACCCAGAGCATATGCAGCAACGCAAGAATGACAATGAGATAAACCAACCTATGCACTTTCTTCCAGCGCTTACCAAGCCGGCGCATGCTCCACCGGGATGATGTCATCGCCAAGACGGTCAGTCCGACAAACCCTAGTCCACCGACCAGAACATAGGGGCGTTCGCGCAATTCCTCGCCCAAACGAGAAAACTCGCCACCCAATAAGAAGTATAGATAACCACTCAGGTGCAGCAGTGCATAGGTGAAACACCACAGTCCGAGCTGACGTCGGACGGCAAGCCAGCCACCCCATCCAGTCAGCCGTTGCATCGGAGTCATCGAAAGCGTCAGAAGCAGCAAAACCAGCGCACCCTCACCGAGATTATCGACCAGCACCTTGCCTGGGTCAGGACCAAGCGCGAACTGCCAGCCCAGATACAGCCAATACAACGGCAAGCTCGCGGCGCAGGCGAAAACCGCCGGCCGCCACACGGGGTAGCGCATCAATAGTCCTTACTGAGATCCATCGAGCTATATAACCCCGCGACTTGCTCCGCGTAGCCGTTGAACAGTTGGGTGTCCCGGAGGTTTGTGCTGAACAGACTTCCTGGGAGCCGGCGCTCACGAGCTTGCGACCATCGCGGATGCGAAACCTTCGGGTTGACGTTGGCGTAGAACCCATATTCCTGCGGCGCCATCGACTGCCAGGTCGTAATCGGCTGCTCGCGCACGAAGCTGATGCGTACAATCGACTTGATGCTCTTGAAGCCGTACTTCCAAGGGACCACCAGCCTCAGCGGCGCCCCATTCTGGTTAGGTAGCGTACGGCCATACATCCCGACTGCAAGCAACGTTAGCGGATGCATGGCCTCATCCATTCGCAACCCTTCGATATAGGGCCAATCGATCAGCCCAAACCCGGAGCGGGTTCCGCGCATTTCCTCCGACCGGTACGCCGTTTCGAAACGAATGAACTTCGCAGAGGAATGCGGTTGGGCCTTGCGAATCAGATCGGCCAAAGGAAATCCCAGCCACGGAATGACCATTGACCAGGCTTCAACACAGCGAAGCCGATAGATGCGTTCCTGGAGTCGGCTTTCCGAGCACAGTTCCTCAAGAGCGTAACGCCCAGGCTGATCGACCTCACCGTCGATCAACACCGACCAAGGCTCCACTTTCAAAGTCGAAGCATGACGCGCCGGATCACCCTTGTTGGGGCCAAATTCGTAGAAGTTGTTGTACTGGGAAGCGTCCGCAAATGGCGTGATGGCTTCGCCGTCTGGGACCACTGCTTGCCAACGAGCGCTGGCGAGCTTGTCGGCGAACCATTTCGGTGCTGGCGCCGATGTAACGCCAGGATAACGCTCGGAAGCTTTAGCGAGAGCTGGCAATCCGGCGGCAGCCCCCGAAAGCATCACCCCACCAAGAATCTGCCGACGGCTCAAATAAGCAGCCTCGGCCGTTACCTCTGACTCACGACACTCGCCGGAGGCGGGAATCTTGATAAGCATGGGTTGCTCCGCGTACTGACTCCGATGGAGCAATACGCGCAGCCGAGTTGAAAATCAACCCTCGACACGCTTGCGGCGGCGCAACTGCATCAGGTACTGCACAGGACCGGACGCCGCATACGCCAGGAAGATCAACAGCAGAATGCGGGGCGGATCACTGAACACGACAGCGAACACGAGCACTACTATCAGGATAGCGACGAAAGGTACGCGCCCTTTCAAATCGAGATCCTTGAAGCTGTAGTACTTGATATTGCTGACCATCAACAAACCTGCGGCTGCGACCATCAGCGCGAACAGCATGACCAATATGAGCGGCAGATCGACTCCGCGAATACCAACCTCATCCAGTGCCCAGACAGCCCAGACCCAGCCGGCGACTACCCCCGCTGCAGCCGGGCTAGCCAGACCAATGAACCACCGCTTATCCACCTTACCGATCTGCGTATTGAAACGCGCCAGACGCAGAGCGGCGCAAGCGACATATATGAAGGCAACGGTGAGACCAACATTACCCAGTTCGGACAATGCCCACTCGTACGCCAGCACTGCGGGGGCCAGACCAAAGGCAACCATGTCCGACAGCGAATCGTACTCGGCACCAAATGCGCTTTGGGTATTGGTGAGACGAGCCACGCGCCCATCCAGACTATCGAGCACCATAGCGACGAACACCGTGGCGGCGGCCACGTAGAAGTTGCCGTTAATCGCGGTGATGATCGAAAAAAAACCAGCAAAAAGGTTGGCGGTGGTGAACAGATTGGGCAGCAGATAGATGCCACGATGACGAACCTTGCGCCCATCAGGCTCTTGGGTCTCCTCGACATGCTCGTCGATCGGCAGAATGCTTTCTGGCTCGACTGGCTTGTTCGGCTCTTCGGGTTGTCCACTCATGCGCATTCACCTTCTACAACAGGTTACGGATAGATTTCGACCAGTCCTGGAGACTTGGGGTTCAGCCTGGCCAAAGCCGGGTTTTATACCAGAAGCCTGGCAGGCCGAACGAAAAAACGCGGCCGAAGCCGCGTTTTCTTGAGCAGTAGAACGATCAGTTCTTGCTCTTGTCGACGATCTTGTTCGCCGCGATCCAAGGCATCATTGCACGCAGCTTCTCGCCGACCACTTCGATACCGTGCGCCGCGTTGTTGCGACGGTAGGCAGTCATGGACGGATAGTTGGCAGCGCCCTCGGTGATGAACATCTTGGCGTACTCGCCGTCCTGAATGCGCTTCAGGGCATTACGCATGGCGGCACGGGACTCGGCGTTGATCACCTCAGGACCGGTCACGTACTCGCCGTACTCGGCGTTGTTGGAGATCGAGTAGTTCATGTTGGCGATGCCGCCTTCGAACATCAGATCGACGATCAACTTCAGCTCGTGCAGGCACTCGAAGTAGGCCATTTCCGGCGCGTAGCCAGCTTCGACCAGAGTTTCGAAGCCGGCCTTGACCAGCTCGACGCAACCGCCACAGAGAACAGCCTGCTCGCCGAACAGGTCGGTTTCGGTTTCGTCCTTGAAGGTGGTTTCGATGATGCCGGTACGGCCACCGCCGACACCACAGGCGTAGGACAGCGCGACGTTGCGGGCATTGCCGGAAGCGTCCTGGTAGATCGCGATCAGGTCAGGGATGCCGCCGCCCTTGACGAACTCGGAACGCACAGTGTGGCCCGGCGCCTTGGGAGCAATCATGATCACGTCCAGATCGGCACGGGGCACGACCTGGTTGTAATGGATCGAGAAGCCGTGGGCGAAGGCCAGAGTAGCGCCCTGCTTCAGGTTCGGCTCGATTTCGTCCTTGTACAGGCGGCCCTGGAACTCGTCCGGGGTCAGGATCATCACCAGGTCGGCAGCGGCAACAGCGGCCGGCACGTCGCTGACCTTCAGGCCATGGGCCTCGGCCTTGGCAATGGACGACGAGCCCGGGCGCAGGCCGACGGTGACGTCGACGCCGGAATCCTTCAGGTTGCACGCGTGCGCGTGGCCCTGGGAGCCGTAACCGATGATGGCGACCTTCTTGCCCTGAATGATGGAGAGGTCGCAGTCTTTATCGTAAGAAACCTTCATGAATTACCCCTGTTGCCGGCCTCGTGGGCCATTCGATAAAACGTTACTGACTGGAGAGACGACGCGTCCGCCAGCCGTTAGATACTCAGCACCTTGTCACCGCGGGAAATCCCGGTGACGCCACTGCGCACAACCTCCAGGATCGAAGCAGTGCCAACGGCCTGGATGAAACTGTCCAGCTTGTCACTGGTTCCGGCCAACTGAATCGTATAGACGCTGGTGGTCACGTCGACGATCTGCCCGCGGAAGATATCGGTGGTGCGCTTGACCTCGGCGCGCTGGGCACCGGTGGCCTTGACCTTGATCAGCATCAGTTCACGCTCGATATGGGCGCTTTCCGACAGGTCGACCAGCTTGACCACCTCAACCAGCTTGTTGAGGTTTTTGGTGATCTGCTCGATCACCTCCTCGTGGCCTACCGTGGTCAGCGTTAGACGCGACAGGGTCGGGTCTTCGGTCGGCGCCACGGTGAGGCTTTCGATGTTGTAGTTGCGTTGCGAAAACAGGCCGACCACACGAGACAGCGCACCCGGTTCGTTTTCCATCAGCAGGGAAATGATGTGTCTCATGATCAGGTCCGCTCCGTCTTGCTCAGCCACATGTCGCGCATCGCACCGTCTTTGATCTGCATCGGATAGACGTGCTCAGCGGTATCGACCGCGATATCCAGGAAGACCAGGCGATCCTTCATGGCGAACGCCTCTTCCATCATCGGCTTGAGGTCCTTGAGGTCGGTGATGCGCATTCCCACGTGACCATAAGCCTCGGCCAGCTTGACGAAGTCTGGCAGCGACTCCATGTAGGAGTGCGAATAGCGGCTGTTGTACACCATGTCCTGCCACTGGCGAACCATTCCCAGCGCACCGTTGTTGAGGTTGATGATCTTCACCGGCAGGTCGTACTGCAGGCAGGTGGACAGCTCCTGGATGTTCATCTGGATGCTGCCCTCACCCGTCACCACCGCGACATCGGCTTCGGGGAAGTTCAGCTTCACGCCCATGGCTGCAGGCAGACCAAAGCCCATGGTGCCGAGGCCGCCCGAGTTGAGCCAACGGTTGGGCTTGTCGAACTTGTAGTACTGGCAGGCGAACATCTGGTGTTGACCGACGTCCGAGGCCACATAGGCGTCGCCCTTGGTCACTTCGCAAAGCACCTCGATGGCGGCCTGAGGCTTGATGATCGAACCATCGCCCTTGTCGTAGGGGAACAGCCCGCGGTTGCCGCGCCACTCGTCGATCTGTTTCCACCAGCTGGCGACCGTCTCGGCATTCGGCGTCTGACCGATTTCCTTGACGATGGCGACCATCTCGGTCAGCACACTGTCGACCGGACCGACGATCGGAATGTCGGCCTTGATGGTCTTCGAGATCGACGCCGGGTCGATGTCGATATGGATGATCTTGGCGTTCGGGCAGAATTTCGCCGCACCATTGATGACGCGGTCATCGAAGCGCGCACCGACCGCCAGGATCACGTCGGAATGGTGCATGGCCAGGTTGGCGGTGTAACTGCCGTGCATGCCGAGCATGCCGACGAACTGGCGGTCACCGCCCGGATAGCAACCCAGGCCCATCAGGGTGTTGGTCACCGGCAGGTTGAGCATCTTCGCCAGCTCGGTCAGTTGCGCCGAGGCCTTGCCCAGGATCACGCCGCCACCGGCGTAGATGATGGGTCGCTTGGCTCCCAGCAGCAGTTCCGCCGCTTTGCGAATCTGGCCCGAATGCCCACGCACGGCCGGGCTGTACGAACGCAGCTTGGCCTTCTTCGGATAGACGTACTCGAACTTCTCGGCCGGGTTGGTCATGTCCTTCGGAATGTCGATGACAACCGGCCCTGGACGCCCGGATTCGGCGAGATAGAACGCCTTTTTCATCACTTCGGGGATTTCCGAAGGATGCTTGATCATGAAGCTGTGCTTCACGATGGGCCGGGAGATACCGATCATGTCGGTTTCCTGGAAGGCATCGGTGCCGACCATGGTGCTGGGCACCTGACCGGAGATGACCACCATCGGGATCGAGTCCATGAAGGCGGTGGCGATACCGGTGATGGCGTTGGTCGCCCCAGGACCGGATGTCACCAACACCACGCCGGCCTTGCCGGTCGCGCGCGCATAGCCATCAGCCATGTGCGTGGCGGCCTGCTCGTGACGAACCAGGATGTGTTCGATGGCCTTTTCCTTGAAAAGCGCATCGTAGATATGCAGAACGGCACCGCCCGGGTACCCGTAGATGTACTTAACGCCTTCGTCACGCAGGGAGCGGACGACCATTTCAGCGCCGGATAAGAGTTCCACGTTGTTCACCTCTGAAACGCCAGATAGCGATTCCAAGTCGGAGCCGCCAGAAATAGGTTTACTGCCAGCAGGGCATGAGCGACGGTGGTCGCCGACTACGTCAGCCACTGACTGAGCCAGTATTGGAAGAGACCCTGGTGTCGCGGGCTCTCCACCCAGCGCGAGGTAACGCGTTGCGGGTGATGCAGGTCGGCGCGGGTAGCACCTCATGTCTGTCTAGACTGAGCCGGTATCGCTTGCGGCGAGGCGACTCAGGACAGCAAGCCTCGAATTGTTCGGATTCAGCACCAGCAAGTCAAGCTCGCCGTTGTGTTTGGGCAGCGTTGAGCTGTGACAGGGTGCAGAAGCGGCGCTCTGGCTTTTGGGTATAGTGACTGCCGGTTTCCGATTCCAATGAAGGTAACGACATGCGATTCATGTTTCTTGCGGGCGGCTTGGTACTGGCGCTTTGCGGCAACGTCATGGCCGCCCAGGTATACAAGTGGGTAGACGCCCAGGGGGTCACGCACTTCGGCGCGCAACCGCCGCAAGGGCAGCAGGTGGAAACCGTCAACACCGTTACCGCGCCGGCAAAATCGACCACGATGCCAGCCCCCGTCGTCGAGGACGAAACCGAGGTCGACCAGCAGAGCATCGATCGCAAGGTGAAGCGCCAGGTCGCTGAGCAAGAGGCCGAACGCAAGCGCTATTGCGAGACGATGCGCACCAACCTCGCGCAACTGCAGAACAATCCGCGGGTACGTGTCGAAGAGAAGGGTGAAACCCGGCGAATCACCGAAGAGGAGCGGCAGGCAAGGATCGCAGAAACACGCGACAAGATCGCCGAAAACTGCAACTGATACCGCATCTTCAGGTATTGCGCTGGCGGCGCGCCAAGCCGCTCAGCGCGAAGGCGCCTCGATCAACGCATCGAAAGCACGCAGTGCCTCGAGCAGACTGACTACCCGCGCCTCCCGATAGACCAACTCTGCCATCGCACAGATGCCCGACGCCTGCGGCAGAGGATGATCCGCCTCGACAATCGCCTTCATCCGCGGCAGGAATATCCACTGCAGCCATTGCTCGAAGCGCAGCGTATCCACGCAAAACGGCTCGACGCTGGCCAGAGCCTCCGGCACCGGCGGTTCGACGCTCCACATGTCAAGCGTGCGCAGCTCGCGCTCGATCAAAAGCAGCTGCTGCGCGACTGCCGGAAGGCGCGGATCCATCATAGATTGACCTTGGCTCGTTCACGAGCCTGCGCGGCACCGGCACTGTCGCCCCGCCGCTCACGTGCCTGCGCAATCAACTCCCAGAGGCTGGCCTGCAGCGCCGGACGCCCGCTGGCATAGCTCAATGCGCGGCGCGACAGCTGCTCCGCCTGAGTGGCATCCCCCTGCGCCAACCGGACCTGGGCCAGACGATAAAGGACCTGCGGCTCGCGCGGCGCAATACGCTGCGCACGTTCGAGACTGGAAGCCGCACCATTCAGGTCACCACCGCCCTGCTGCTGTTGAGCCGTAGTCAACAGCGCGAGCACCGGGCCATCCAGCTGCTCGTCGGCGGCCAGGCCGCTGCTGCTGCCGGAGGACGGGATACCGGTGGGCATGCTCGGTTGCTGCTGCGTAACGGCCGGCGCCGAGATTGACGGTGCCGGCTGCCACGCAGGCTGATCTCCGCCTGTCGTTCCACTCGATCTGGCAAACGGTGCATCCGGCGCGGCGAACGTCTCAAGCGGTGCAGAGCTGCCTTGCGGCACCATCACCACCACCCCAGAATCCTCCTGCTGCTGCCTTGGCGTCGCGACCGCGGCTGGCGCGCGGTATCCCTGGCGAGCCGCCACCTCCTCGGAAACGGGAGCGCCTGAGTCCACCACGGGGATCGAACCACGATCCACTGTCGCGCACCCCTGTACCAGCGTCACCGCTGCAACAACGGCCATCCACTGCTTGTTCACCAATTCAGACCTCTCAACGTAGAACCACGAAGCACGCGACCTCTGCGGCAGTTACTCCAACCAGCCACGCACCCAATCCATGACCGACTCCGCCGGCGCCTGAATGCCGCAGCCAGGTCCGGGGGCCGGTTCGCTGCCGCGAATATAGGGCATCTGCACCGCATCGGGGCAACGCTCATCCGTACCCAGGCCACTTCGCGCGTCCACCCAGGCATATGTCACGTTGTCCGGCACCGGCATCTGCAGAGGCAGCGGATCGGCCCGCCGCATGAAATCGCTCCACACCTGCAGCGCGCCGGTCGCCCCAGTCAGCGAAGTTTTGCCATTGTCATCACGACCCAACCAGACCACTGCCAGCAGATCCTGACTGAAGCCTGCGAACCAGCTGTCACGCGAGTCGTTGGTGGTACCGGTCTTGCCAGCGAGATTCAGCGACTGCGGCAGTCGGTTGTAGGCAGAACGACCCGTTCCTTCGCGCATGGCACGCTGCATGGCGTACTGGGTCAGGTAGATGGCACCCGGATCGAAGCGCTGCTGAATCTGGAACGGATAGCGCTTGAGTGGCTCACCATCCGCGGTCAGCACACTGCGAATTCCGCGCAACGGCGTGTTAAAGCCGCCGTTGGCCAGGGTCTGGTACATGTCCGCCACCTCGATTGGCCGCAAACCGCCCGCTCCGAGCAGCATCGACGGATAGGCGGGCCACTTCGGCGAAGCGCCCAGCCGCTCAAGCGTCTTCAGTACATTCGGCACGCCCAGATCGAGCCCGAGCCGCGCCGTGGACAGGTTGTAGGAATTGGCAAGTGCCTGATACAGGTAAACCGTGCCATAAGCCTGACGCCCATAGTTCTGCGGCTTCCAGATCTGTCCATCGGCGCCCTTGACCGAGAAGGGCTCGTCTTCGAGCAGACTGGTCAGCGTGTACTGGCTGGGCTTTTCCAGCGCAGCCAGGTAGATGGCCGGCTTGATCAGCGAGCCGATCGGCCGTGACGCATCGAGCGCGCGATTGAACCCCGCGAAACCCGGCTGGCGACCACCGAGCAGGGCCTGAATTTCACCGGTCTCAGGATTGGTCACGATCATTGCGCCTTCGACGCCTTCGGTGCTCTTGCCGAGACGCTTGAGGGTTTCGCTCATGGCCTGCTCGGCCTTGAGCTGGATCACCGGATCGAAACTGGTGAAGACACGCAGACCTTCTTCGGTGAGGTCCTCGTCCCGATAGTCCTCACGCAGCTGACGCTTGACCAGGTCGAGGAAGGCCGGATAGGAGCTGTCGGCCATGCTGCCACGCTGGGTCACGCCCAGCGGTGCCTGCTTGGCTTTTGCTATGTCCTCGGCGCTGACCGCCTGCTGCTCGGCGAGCAGGTCGAGAACCAGGTTGCGCCGCTCCAACGCCCGCTCGGGATTGCGTCGAGGGTTGTAGTAGGTAGGCCCTTTCACCATGCCGACCAGCAATGCCACCTGCGGCAACTTCAACTCGGCCAGCGGCTGGCCGAAGAAGTACTGGCTCGCCAGACCGAAGCCGTGAATGGCACGGCGACCGTCCTGACCGAGAAACACTTCGTTCAGGTAGGCTTCGAGAATGTCTTCCTTGTCGTAGTGCAGCTCCAGCAGCACCGCCATCATCGCCTCGGTGGCCTTACGGCTAAGGCTGCGCTCGTTGGTCAGGTAGAAGTTCTTCACCAGCTGCTGGGTCAGCGTACTGCCCCCTTGGCGAACCTGGCCTGCAGTCAGGTTGACCCAGACAGCGCGGGCAATGGACTTGGGCGATACACCGAAGTGATTGAAGAACTCCCGATCCTCCACGGCGACCAGCGTTTCCACCAGATACGGCGGCACCTGATCGAGCTTGATCAGGATGCGATCCTCGTTGTGCGCGGGGTACAGCCCACCGATCAACACCGGCTCCAGCCGCGCTACCGGCAGCGAGCCGCCATTGGCAGCGCTGAGGCCGGCGACGAAATCGCCAGAGAAGCGCACTCGCAGCCGCTGCGACTGTTCGGCACCTTCGTAAAACTGGAAGCCGCGGGTGTGCAGTTCGATGTCATTACCAGCCACCGACGCGCCACCCGGACCGCTGACAGCCTTTTCGCGGCGATAGCCCAACGCATCCAGCTCGGCGAGAAAATCGGTCTTATCGAGCTTCTGCCCGACGAACAACTCCAGCGGTCGTGCATAGACCTTGGCCGGAACCGTCCAGCGTTTGCCGGAGAATTTCTCCTGCACCACGGCATCGAGATAAATGGCGAAACCGGCCAGGATCACCAGGCCGACAATGGACAGTTTGACCGCCCAGCCCAACCAGGGGCGAGCGCCAGCGGAGCGGCGTCTGGAGCGTGTACGGGGGGAGCGAGATTTAGTCATGGCGGCGCATTATACGCACTTTGCAGGCGCGGACCGACGGCCTCTCAGCGGTTTGCAGCGCAACGCACAGCGGCCATAATGCCTGCGACTTTTCGACTGTGTGGACTGCTTCGCAGTGGACTCGCACGCCCCGTTCAAGAACTTCAACAAGGAATGACCGTGAGCCAAGCACTGATCGCCGCCCTGCAGAATCCTGCCCTGTACCCGCACCCCAGCGAGGGCTTTCGGGTAATCGAGACCCACATTTCCTGGGTCATCCTCACCGGCACCTATGCCTACAAGATCAAGAAGCCAGTGGACTTCGGCTTTCTCAACTTCACAGACCTCGCCTCACGCAAGCATTTCTGCGAAGAAGAGCTACGGCTCAACCAGCGCATGGCGCCGGATCTGTATCTCGAAGTCGTACCAATCAGCGGATCGCCGGATGCACCCGAGATCGATGGTACAGGCGAGCCCTTCGAATATGCGCTGAAGATGCGCGAGTTCCCACAAACCCAGCTACTGGCCGAACTGCAGGCGCGCGGCGAGTTGACGGACGCGCACATTGACGCCCTGGCCGAGCAGATCGCCCGCTTCCACCAGGGCACCCCGCAGGTGCCTGCCGGTCATGCACTGAGCAGTGCCGATGCGATCGTTGCGCCGATGCGGCAGAACTTCGAACAGATTCGCCCGTTGCTCAGCGAAGCCGAGGATCTCCGCCAGCTGGATGCGCTCGAGGAATGGACCGAAACCAGTATCGAGCGCCTGCGTCCGCTGCTCGACCAGCGCTGCCAGGAAGGTTTCGTCCGCGAATGTCACGGCGATCTTCACCTGGGCAATGCCACATTGATCGATGGCAAGGTGGTGCTGTTCGACTGCATCGAGTTCAACGAGCCGTTCCGCCTGATTGATGTGGCTTCGGACGCAGCCTTCCTGGCCATGGACCTCGAGGATCGTGGCCTGAAGTGCCAGGCGCGCAGGTTCATCAATGGCTGGCTGGAACGCACCGGCGACTACGCAGCGCTGGCGCTGCTGAATCTGTACAAGGCCTATCGCGCACTGGTCCGCGCCAAGGTCAGCCTGTTCCGTCTGTATCAGGAGCAGGACGCGGTGCAACGCAAGGTGATCGTACGGCAGTACCGCAGCTACGCGAATTTGGCCGAAAGCTACAGCGCCATTCCCTCGCGCTTCCTCGCCATCACCCACGGCGTGTCCGCCGTAGGCAAGAGCCATGTTGCGCTACGCCTGGTCGAGGCCCTTGGCGCGATACGCCTGCGCTCGGATATCGAACGCAAGCGCCTGCATGGCGAGCAGCCCGAAGCCCAGCAGGGCCACCTCGATGCCGGTATCTACAGCCAGCAGGCCAGCGATGAGACCTACAAGCGGCTGCACCAGCTGGCAACGACAGCGCTGCAGGCTGGCTTTTCCGTGGTGATCGACGCGGCATACCTGAAGCAGCAGCAGCGCCAGGATGCCTGGCAGGCGGCCGAGACCACTGGCGTGCCCTTCCTGATACTCGATTGCCAGGCGCCCGATGCGGTGATCGCGCAGTGGCTGGCGCAACGCCAGGCCGAGGGGCTTGACCCATCCGACGCGACCATGGAGGTAGTGCATGCCCAGCAGGCCAGCCGCGAGGCGCTGAACGAGAGCGAGCGACTGCATAGCCGTCGGGTCGACACCCAGGACGCCGGCAGCCTCGACGAGCTGGTCGCCAGTATCCGTCAGCACCTGCCCGGCCTCTGACCGCCAGGCACCGCCGCCAGCAGAGTGCGGCGGTGCTTCTATACTCCCGGTATTCCAATCGTGGAACACCGCTATGTCTGCCAGCGAATCACCCGCGCCAAAGCCGACCAGTGACAGCATCCAGCTGTTCTCCAGCCGGTCCACCGACTACGCACGCTTCCGCCCGACCTACCCCGAGGCGCTGTTCAACTGGCTCGCCAGCCAATGCGCGGCCACCGACACCGCGCTCGACCTTGCGGCTGGCAACGGGCAAGCGAGCATCCCGCTGACACGACACTTCCATCGGGTCCTGGCCTGCGACGCGAGCGCCGAACAGCTCGCGGCTGGCGACACCTGGTTAAACGTGCAGCGTTTCGTCGCCGATGCGGAGCATCTGCCGTTGCGCTGCGGACAGCTCGATCTGCTGGTAGTCGCACAAGCCATGCACTGGTTCGCCACGCCGGCATTCTTCAATCAGGCGCGGCGCGCGCTGAAGCCGAACGGCCTGTTCTGCGCCTGGTGCTACAGCCTGCTGGAGATATCGGCCGCAGTGGACGCGATCATCCACAGGCTCTACTACGAAACACTCGCCGGTTACTGGCCAGCTGGTCGCAGCAGCGTCGATGCCGGTTACCGCGATATCCAGCCTCCCTTTCCACGTATCGAACCGCCGCCCTTCGCCCTCGAAGCGCACTGGGATCTCCGCGAACTGATGGGCTATCTGCGCACCTGGTCTGCCGTGAAGCAATGGCATCAGCGGCATGGTCGCGACCCCATTACATCAATCGAGCCCCAATTGACGTCTGCATGGGGCCAGACAGGTCAGCGGAGGCTTATCCGCTGGCCGCTACACTTTCTGACAGGCTTCCCCAACCGCTAGCACCGCAAGGACGCCGCCATGCACGACGAACTGCTTTCGCTCCGCAATCTCGGCAAGACCTCGGTGCAATGGCTGCATGCATCGGGAATTCACACCGCTGCGGACCTCCGACGATTGGGCGCGGTGAGCTCCTATCGCGCGGTGAAGGCACGCGGCTTCGGGGCCTCGAAGGTTCTGCTGTATGCCATCGAGGGGGCGTTGAGAGATGTCCCGTGGCAGCAGCTGCCGATCCCGCTGAAGGAAGAGCTGAATCGGAATCTGGGCGCCGATCGCGACAACTAGAGCTAGCTCACAACCTCTGCTCGGCGAGATTTACTCAGGCCCTCGCCCGAGCCTATTGTGCGCCGACGTGACCCTGCCAATCGTCTGCCCGTTCGTTCAAGGATTACCGACATGTATTTACTCGGGGAGCAACCGGCCTACGCCGATCGCCTGATCAACCGCCTGCAAACCATCCCCACCCAATTGCTCGAAGGCTTGCAGCCCTCAGGCCCCAACCTTGAACTCAAGCACACCGACGATCTGTGCGCCGAGCTGCCGCCACAGCAACTTTTCATCATCGAGACTGGGCTACTGCATGCGCTGATCGACGGCAAGGCGCTGTTCTATCTGCAGGAGGGCGACCTGGTTGGATTGCGCCAGTCGGGCGACCTGCCAGAGTGCCGCTATTGCAGCGACGAACCTGTCAGCCTGATTCCCTACTCGCGCAACGCGGTGTTCCAGCACATCCACTCCGATGAGCATCGCCAGGAACTGTTCACCCAGTATCTGATTGGTCATACCGCCCTGCTCGGCGACGCCCTTGCGCGCCTGAAGCAACCGGAGATCCGCCCGGCTACCGGCTTCAAGCATTTCGCCGTCGGTGAAGAGCTGATCCGCCAAGGCGACGAGGCAGACAACGTGTTCATCATCATCGAAGGCCACGCCGAGGCCATCGTCGACGGCCAGAAGGTTGGCGACGTACAGAAGGACGAGATCTTCGGCGCCATGGCGGTCTTCACCCGCGAGCGACGCAGCGCAACGGTGGTCGCCAGTGAGGCCTGCACGGTCATGGTCATTCCCAAGGAACAGTTCCTCGGACTGACACAGAGCAACCCCCGCATTGCTCACAGCCTCATTGAAAGCATGGCGCGGCGTATTGACCTGCTGAACAAGGAAGTCACTCATCTGCGGGTAAACGTTGCCGTTTGAGGCAGACCAGCCAAAGAATATTTTTTACGAAAGCCTGTTGACGCAGAAATGAGAATTGTTATTATTATCGCAACTGATCGCGAGATCAGCCGATAGCTGAAGGCTCAGGCAGTCGATCCTTCAGGTTATCTCCTCATCAGGCTAATCACGGTTTTGACCCGGCTCTGCCGGGTCTTTTTTTTG
>NZ_JXXD01000011.1 GCF_000935215.1 Stutzerimonas stutzeri | reverse complement strand
CCCTCTGCTGGCGCAGAGGGGCGCAGGTTCAGGTGCGCAGCACCTGGCCGAGAACACCGGTCCTGGGCCGCACCGCGCTGTACAGCTGCCAGAGCACGAAGGCCAGGGCCAGCCCGAGAAAGGTCGCGGCGATGGGGTTGGTGAAGAACGAGGCGAAGTTGCCGTCGGAGAGCATCAGGCCGCGGCGCAGGTTGGTCTCCGCCATCGGCCCGAGGATAAAGCCGATGATGAAGGGCGCGACCGGCATGCCCGCCTTGACGAAGCCATAGCCAAGCACACCGAACAGCAGGATCGACCAGACATCGAACAGCCGGCTTGAGAGGCCGAACGCACCGACCACACAGAGCACCAGAATGATCGGCAGCAGGATGTGCTTGGGCACGTCGAGCAGCTTGATGAACAGGCGCAGGCCGTAGAACTCCATGAACAGCATCATCACCGAGGCCACCAGCAGCGCGGCGAAGATGGTGTAGACCAGCGGGCCCTGGCTGACGAACAGCAGCGGTCCGGGCTGGATGCCGTGGATCAGGAAGCCGCCGAGCAGGATCGCCGTGGTGGTGTCGCCGGGAATGCCCAGGGTCATCAGCGGCATCATGGCTCCGCCGATGCCGGCGTTGTTCGCCGTCTCGCTGGCGACCACGCCGCCGATGTTGCCCTTGCCGTAGGTTTCCGGCTGCTTGGCGCGCTTCTTCGCGACGATGTAGGACAGCAGGTTGGAGGTGCCGGCACCGATGCCTGGGAGGATGCCCACCGCCAGACCGATCAGACCGGAGCGACTGGCGTTGGGCAGCTCCTGGCGAAACTCCTTAAGCGAGAAGCCGAAGCCTTTGATGTCTTTCATGCTCACCGAGCCGGCCTTGCTGCGCACGGCATGCCGGCCGGTTTCGGCGAGCTTGATGACCTCGGCCACGGCGAACATGCCGATCATCACCGTGAGCATGGAGAAGCCGCCGTTCAGCTTGCTGACGCCGAAGGTGAAGCGGCGCACCGCCTCCACCGGGGCGATGCCGACGGTGGATACGGCGATGCCGAGGGTGCCGGCGAATAGCCCCTTGACCATCGAGCCGGCCGACAGGGTGGCGATCAGCGTCAGCGAGAACACCGCGATGGCGAAGTATTCGTGCGGGCCGAAGCTCAGCGCCACCTTGGCCAGCTGCGGGGCGATGAACATCAGCGCGATGATGCTGAAGATGGTGCCGAGAAAGGAGAACACGATGCCGACGCCGAGCGCCTTCACGCCCAGGCCTTGCTCCATCAGCGGGCCGCCGTCGAACACCGTGGCGATGGACGATGGCGTACCGGGGATCTTCAGCAGGATCGCCGAGATCAGCCCGCCGGATGTGGCGCCGATGAACAACGCGACGAGCAGCGACAGGCCAGCTTGCGGCCCCATGGTGAAGGTCAGTGGCAGGCACAGCGCCACTGCCATGGTCGCCGACAGGCCGGGCACGGCGCCGAAGACGATGCCGACCGCGACGCCGCCGAGCATCAGCAGCATGATGTTGAGCGAGAAGACGGCACCGAAGCCTTGCTGCAGTAATTCGAGCATGGTCGATTCCTCAGAAATTCAGCAGGCCAGCGGGCAGCAACAGGTCGAAGGCCTCGCGGAACAGCAGGTAGATGACGGCCGACGTGACCACCGCGATGGCCGCGTAGGGCAGGTGGCGGACCTTGTGGTCAACGGGCGTCAGGACGATGAACTGCAGGTAGAGGTACAGCGCGGTCATGACCGGAAAGCCCACCGGGCCGAGCAGCACCACGTAGATCAAAATCAGGCCCAGGGTCTTCAGTACGGTCAGTGGCTCGACGACGCTGGCGCTGGTTTGCTCCGGTGCGTCGGCGTCGCTCTCGGCCGCGGGCCGCGCGCGGTTGCCGAAGGCGCTGAGTGTCTGCAGCGCCCCGAGCAGGCAGAGCAGGATGGCCAGCAGGGTGGGGACGGTGGCGGCATCGATGCCGTCGTGGCCGGGTACGCGGTAGGCCATCACCAGATAGGCGATGCTGGCGCCGAGCATGGCCACGCCGATGATCAGATCTTTCTTGTTCGTAGTGGTCATGGCAAACCTCCGTGCGCGAGGAGAGACAGCCAGCCGGCGTGGCCGGCTGGCGACACGTCAGGGATCAGTTCTTGGCCTGACGCAGTTCGTCCTTGAACTGCATGAAGTCCTCGCGGGTCTTGGCCAGAATCGCCTTGGCCTCCTCGGTGCCGTAGTAGGCGACCGGCTGCTTGAACTTCTTCAGTTCCTCGGCGTACTCGGGGATCTCGGTGATCTGCCTCATCACGTCGGCCATCTTCTTCACGATCGCCGGGTCGGTGCCCTTCGGGAAAGCGACCACGTAGGGCTTGTCCATGGTGATGTCGAGGCCCTGCTCCTTGAGTGTCGGCACCTCGCCGAGCAGTGGGTTGCGCTCCTCGTTGGGCTGGCCGAGGGCGACCATCTGCCCACCGCTGACGTAGTCCTGCATCGAGCCGTAGGTGATCGCGCCGAGGTCCAGGCGTCCGCCGAGCATGCCCACCACGCGGTCGGAAACCGTGCCGCCGTCGACCATCTTCAGCTTGGTGTCGGTCAGCTTCTCCAGCATCAGCCCCTGCACGTGGGAGAAGCTGCCCATCTCGGTGCCGTAGGTGATGCTGCCCGGCTCGGCCTTCGACTTGGCGATCAGGTCCTGCATGCTGGTCACGCCAGATTGTTTGGAGGCGACGAACACGGTGCTCTTGTCGACGCCGGCGATGCATGACACGTCGAAGGTTTCGTAGCTGTCCTCGGTGAGGCCGGCGACCTCGTTGACGATCAGCTGGCCGGGGTGGGTGAAGAGGATGGTGTTGCCATCCGCCGCCGCGCCCTTGACCTGCTCGGCGGCCAGGGTGCCGCCGCCGCCGGCGATGTTGGTCACCACCATGCTCTTGCCGGTGATCTGGTTGAAGTACTTGGCCATGGTGCGGGCGTTGAAATCGGTGTCGCCGCCGGGGTTGGCGATCACCACCACCTGCACGGGGCGGGTCGGCCATTTCACCTCATCGGCAGAGAAGGCACTGCTGCTGAAGGCCATTGCGGCGGATACCAGGGAGGCGCATATCGCTTTTTTCATTGTTCGATCTCCAGTGGTTGGGGTACTGCGGGTCAGACGGGTGCGCGTCCGAAGCTCGGCCGCTTGGGATGGTATTGCCAGCCCGGAATCAGGTACTGCATGGCCATGGCATCGTCGCGGGCGCCGCTGGCGACCTTCTTGTACAACTCGTGGGCGGCCATGATCCGGTCCATGTCCGGCTCGATGCCCAGGCCTGGGCGGTCGGGCACGCGGACCTGGCCGCCGACGATCTGCAGTGGCTCGCGGGTCAGGCGCTCGTGGCCTTCCTGCCAGATCCAGTGGGTGTCGATGGCGGTAATACGGCCCGGCGCGGCGGCTGCGGCGTGGGTGAACATGGCCAGCGAGACGTCGAAGTGGTTGTTCGAATGCGAGCCCCAGGTCAGGCCGAACTGCTCGCACATCTGCGCCAGGCGCACCGAGCCCTGCATGGTCCAGAAATGCGGGTCGGCCAGCGGGATGTCGACCGACTCCAGGCGCAGCGAATGGCCCATCTGCCGCCAGTCGGTGGCGACCATGTTGGTGGCGGTGGGGATACCGGTGGCGCGCTTGAACTCGGCCATGATCTCGCGGCCGGAGTAGCCATTTTCCGGACCGCAGGGGTCCTCGGCGTAGGCCAGCAGGTGGCCCTGGCCCTTGCACAGGGCGATGGCCTCGTCCAGCGACCAGGCGCCGTTGGGGTCCAGCGTTACGCGGGCATCCGGGAAGCGTGCTTTGATCGCGGCGATGGCCTGCATCTCCTCCTCGCCGCGCATCACCCCGCCCTTGAGCTTGAAGTCGGCGAAGCCATAGCGCGCATGCGCGGCCTCGGCCAGGCGGGCGATGGCGTCCGGGGTCAGCGCTTGCAGGTGGCGCAGGTGGTACCAGTCCTCGCCGGTGCTGGCCAGATAGGGCAGGTCGGTGCGCTGGCGATCACCTATATAGAAGAGGTAGGCGAGCATCGGCACGGCATCGCGCTGCTGGCCGCTGCCGAGCAGCTCGGCTACCGGCACGTCGAGGTGCTGGCCGAGCAGGTCGAGCAGGGCGGCCTCGACTGCGGTTATCACGTTGTCCAGGCGCAGGTTGATCTCGTGGGGCTGCTTGAGCACCGCCGCCTCGGCTGCGGAGGTCACCTCGTGGCGGGTGTCGCGGCCATTGCCGGCGAGCATCGCGCGCAGGTGGTTGAGCACCCGGTTGTAGGCGCCGATCGGCTGGCCGATGACCAGCGGGCAGCTACGCTCCAATGCCTGACGGATACCCTCGCCACCGGGTACTTCGCCGATACCGGTGTTGCCGGCATTGTCGGTGAGCAGGACCAGGTTGCGGGTGAAGTAGGGGGCGTGGGCGCCGCAGAGATTGAGCAGCATGCTGTCGTAGCCGGCCACGGGTATGACCTGCATGCTCTGTACGCGGGGCGTTGCACTGAACGGCTGACTCATTGTGCGCGGCCTCCGCTGCAGGCGAGGCGAGCGACCGGGGCGGGCGCTGTGCACGCATCTGCTGAGGCAGCGCGGCGGATGGCGTTATCGGCAGCCAGCGGCTGCGCAGGGGACGGGCAATTGCGGAACATGTCCGGGGCCTCGCTATTGTTATTGTGGTTATAGGTCGTCGTACGACTATGTGGGATTTTTTACAGTTCGCTACGTCACCTGTCAAACGAAATCATCAGTGCATTTGGCTGGGGCATCCGCAACTGCTTATGCCTTTTAAGCTGCCGCCCTCATGGTGATTAACCTGGCCGGGCGAGTGAAAAGCAGAAAGCTTTCAGTCAGCTTTCAACGCTGAAGAAAATGCGCAGAAAAAACGGTTGGAGTATTTTTAGTTATACGATAACGTATCTCAAGGCTGATGCCCTTGTACCTCCTCCACATGCATTCAGGATGCTCGAATAATGAACCCACAAGAATTGAAGGCCATCCTCTCTTCCGGCCTGCTGTCATTCCCGGTCACCGACTTCGACGCGCAGGGCGACTTCAATCGCGCCGGCTACGTCAAGCGCCTGGAATGGCTCGGCCCCTACGGTGCCTCGGCGCTGTTCGCTGCCGGCGGTACCGGCGAGTTCTTCTCGCTGGAGCCGCGCGAGTACAGCGAGATCATCAAGACTGCCGTGGATACCTGCGCGGGCACCGTGCCGATTCTCGCCGGCGTCGGTGGCCCGACCCGCCTCGCCATCCAGATGGCACAGGAGGCCGAGCGCCTGGGGGCCAAGGGCCTGCTGCTGCTGCCGCACTACCTCACCGAGGCGAGCCAGGAAGGCGTGGCGCTGCATGTCGAGCAGGTCTGCAAATCGGTGAACATCGGTGTGGTGGTCTACAACCGCAACGTCTGCCGCCTGACCGCGACGCATCTGGAGCAGTTGGCTGAGCGCTGCCCGAACCTCATCGGCTACAAGGATGGCCTCGGCGATATCGAGCTGATGGTGTCGATCCGCCGCCGCCTCGGCGAGCGCTTCAGCTACCTCGGCGGCCTGCCGACCGCGGAAGTCTATGCCGCGGCCTACAAGGCGCTAGGCGTGCCGGTGTATTCCTCGGCGGTGTTCAACTTCATTCCGAAGACCGCCATGGACTTCTACAAGGCCATCGCCCGCGAAGATCACGAAACTGTCGGCAAGCTGATCGACGATTTCTTCCTGCCGTACCTGGACATTCGCAATCGCTGCAAGGGCTATGCGGTCAGCATCGTCAAGGCCGGCGCACGCATTTCCGGCTACGACGCCGGCCCGGTGCGCGCGCCGCTGACCGAGCTGAAGCCCGACGAATATGAGCGCCTGGCAGTACTGATCGAGAAGCAGGGCGCCCAGTAAGCCTTTCCGGAATCGCCCCGGCGCCGCCCTGCCGAATGGCCGCGCCGGGCATCATCAGAGGACACTTTGCATGGCTGACGTACAACGCTACGACAACTACATCGACGGCCAGTGGGTCGGCTCGGATCGCTACCAGGCCAACACCAACCCGTCCGACCTCTCTGACGTGATCGGCGAATACGCCCAGGCCGATGTCGGGCAGGTCGAGCAGGCCATCGCCGCCGCCCGCCGCGCCTTCCCGGCCTGGGCGACCTTGGGCATCCAGGCGCGCGCCGATGCGCTGGAAAAGGTCGGCCTGGAAATCCTCGCTCGCCGTGAAGAGCTCGGCACGCTGCTGGCCCGCGAAGAGGGCAAGACTCTTCCCGAAGCCATCGGCGAAGTCGCCCGCGCCGGCAATATCTTCAAGTACTTCGCCGGCGAATGCCTGCGCCAGGCCGGCGAGACGCTGCAGTCGGTGCGCCCCGGTGTCGGCGTGGAGGTCACCCGCGAGCCGCTCGGCGTGATCGGCCTGATCACCCCCTGGAACTTCCCCATCGCCATCCCCGCCTGGAAGATCGCCCCGGCGCTGGCCTTCGGCAACTGTGTGGTGATCAAGCCGGCCGATCTGGTGCCGGGCTGCGCCTGGGCCATCGCCGAGATCATCTCCCGCGCGGGCTTCCCGGCCGGTGTGTTCAATCTGGTGATGGGCCGAGGTCGTGAAGTCGGCGAAGCCATCGTCAATGCCAGGGATGTCGACGCGGTGAGCTTCACCGGTTCGGTCGGCGTCGGTCGCGGCATCGCCCAGGCCTGCGTGGCGCGTGGCGCCAAGGTGCAGCTGGAGATGGGCGGCAAGAACCCGCAGATCGTACTGGACGACGCCGACCTCAAGGTCGCTGTCGAGCTTTGCACCCAGAGCGCCTTCTACTCCACTGGCCAGCGCTGCACGGCCTCGAGCCGCATCATCGTCACCGAAGGCGTCTACGATCGTTTCGTCGAAGCGATGATCGAGCGCATCAAGAAGATCAAAGTCGGCCCGGCGCTGGAGCAGGGCGTCGACGTCGGTCCGGTGGTGTCCGAGGCGCAGCTGGAGCAGGACCTGCGCTACATCGAGATCGGCAAGCAGGAGGGCGCGCGCCTGGTCTGCGGCGGCGAGCGGGTGAAGTGCGGCACCGAGGGCTACTTCCTGGCGCCGACGCTGTTCGTCGACAGCAACCCGAACATGCGCATCAGCCGCGAGGAGATCTTCGGCCCCGTGGCCAACGTGGTGAAGGTCAAGGACTACGACGAGGCGCTGGCGATGGCCAACGACACCGAGTTCGGCCTGTCCGCCGGCATCTGCACCACCTCGCTGAAGTACGCCAATCACTTCAAGCGTCACGCCCAGGCCGGCATGGTGATGATCAACCTGCCCACCGCCGGGGTGGATTACCACGTGCCGTTTGGCGGCCGCAAAGGCTCGTCCTACGGCCCGCGCGAACAGGGCCGCTACGCCCAGGAGTTCTACACCACGGTGAAGACCACCTACATCGGCTGAGGTGAAAGCCGGTCGAAAGGCCGCGCTGCGAAACTGTGTAACGGCGCCCCGCGCGGGCGCCGCATACCCGACAAGAACAACAGAGGGACACCCATGACCATTGCCGCAACGGGCACGCCCCGCATTACCGAACTTACCGTCGTGCCCGTCGCCGGGCAGGACAGCATGCTGATGAACCTGAGCGGCGCTCACGGCCCCTGGTTCACCCGCAACATCCTCATCCTCAAGGACAGCGCCGGGCATGTCGGCGTCGGCGAAGTGCCGGGCGGCGAAGCCATCCGCCAGACGCTGGAAGACGCCCGCGGCATGATGATCGGCGAGCCCATCGGCCAATACAACGCCCTGCTCAACCGTGCGCGCCGCGCTTTCGCCGACCGCGATTCTGGCGGCCGCGGCCTGCAGACCTTCGATCTGCGCATCGCCATTCACGCCGTCACCGCGCTGGAATCGGCGCTGCTCGACCTGCTCGGCCAGCATCTGGACGTGCCGGTCGCCGCACTGCTCGGCGACGGCCAGCAGCGCGACGAGGTCGAGATGCTCGGTTACCTGTTCTTCATTGGTGATCGCAACCGAACCGACCTTGGCTACCGCGACGAATCCGGCGCCGACGACGCCTGGTTCCGCCTGCGCAACGAGGAGGCCATGACGCCGGATAGCATCGTCCGCCAGGCCGAGGCGGCCTATGAGCGCTACGGCTTCAAGGACTTCAAGCTCAAGGGCGGCGTGCTGCGCGGCGAAGAAGAAGTCGAGGCGATCCGCGCCCTGGCCGCACGCTTCCCCGACGCCCGCGTGACGCTTGACCCCAACGGCGCCTGGTCGCTGGACGAGGCCATCGGCCTGTGCCGCGACCTGCACGGCGTGCTGGCCTACGCCGAAGACCCCTGCGGCGCCGAGAACGGCTATTCCGGTCGCGAAGTGATGGCCGAATTCCGCCGCGCCACCGGCCTGCCCACCGCGACCAACATGATCGCCACCGACTGGCGGCAGATGAGCCACACCGTGCAGCTCAACTCGGTGGACATTCCGCTGGCCGACCCGCATTTCTGGACCATGGCCGGCTCCGTGCGCGTGGCGCAGATGTGCGCCGACTTTGGCCTGACCTGGGGTTCGCACTCGAACAACCACTTCGATATCTCCCTGGCGATGTTCACCCACGTCGCCGCCGCCGCGCCGGGCCGCGTCACCGCCATCGACACCCACTGGATCTGGCAGGACGGCCAGCACCTGACCCGCGAGCCGCTGAAGATCGTTGGCGGCAAGGTCGCGGTGCCGCAGAAGCCGGGCCTGGGCGTCGAGCTGGATTGGGATGCGCTGGGCAAGGCACATGCGATGCACAAGGAAAAAGGCCTGGGCGCGCGCGACGACTCCATCGCCATGCAGTACCTGATCCCCGACTGGACCTTCAACAACAAGAACCCCTGCATGGTGCGCTGAGGCACGCTTGCCGGGCCGGCTCCGCTGGACGGCTTCGGCCGTCCACCCTACGAGGCGAGCCACGTGTATGGCACCCCCCCGGCGATCACCGAACAGAACAACAACCGGACCCTAACCGGAGCAGACATGAGCGAAACCGTGCAACTGATACCCCACCAGGACTCCCCGCGCTGCATCCGCCTGCACGGGGCGGACAACGTCGCCGTGGTGGTCAACGATGGCGGCGTGCCGGTCGGTGCGCAGTTCGAGGGCGGGCTGGTCACGGTCGAGGCCGTGCCGCAGAGCCACAAGGTCGCGCTCGTCGACATCGGCATAGGCGAGCCGGTGCGCCGTTACGGACAGATCATCGGTTATGCCCTCGAACCCCTGCGCCGTGGCAGCTGGGTCAGGGAAACCCAGTTGAAGATGCCCAGCGCGCCGCGGCTGGACAGCCTGCCGCGTGCCACCGCCGTGCCGGACCGGCTCGCGCCGCTCGAGGGCTACACCTTCGAGGGTTACCGCAACGCCGACGGCACCGTCGGCACGCGCAACATTCTCGGTATCAGCACCACGGTGCAGTGCGTCACTGGCGTGCTGGAACACGCGGTCAAGCGCATCCGCGACGAGCTGCTGCCCAAGTACCCGAACGTCGACGACGTGGTCGCGCTGACCCACAGCTACGGCTGCGGCGTGGCGATCAACGCCCGCGACGCCTACATCCCCATCCGCACCGTGCGCAACCTGGCGCGCAACCCCAACCTGGGCGGCGAAGCGCTGGTCATCAGCCTCGGCTGCGAAAAGCTGCAGGCCGAGCAGGTGATGCACGAGGGCGATCCCTCGGTGGACCTGCGCGACCCCTGGCTGTACCGCCTGCAGGAGTCCAACAGCGGTTTCGGCGAGATGATCGAGCAGATCATGGCGCTGGCCGAAACGCGGCTGAAAAAGCTAAATCAGCGCCGACGCGAAACGGTGCCGGCCAGCGAGCTGATCCTCGGCATGCAGTGCGGCGGCAGCGACGCCTTCTCCGGCATCACCGCCAACCCGGCGCTGGGCTATGCGGCGGATCTGCTGGTGCGCGCCGGTGCCACGGTGATGTTCAGCGAGAACACCGAGGTGCGCGATGCGGTGTATATGCTCACCGCCCGCGCCGAAACGCCGAAAGTGGCCGATGCGCTGATCGCCGAGATGGACTGGTACGACCGCTACCTGGAGCGCGGCGCCGCCGACCGCAGCGCCAACACCACGCCGGGCAACAAGAAGGGCGGGCTGTCGAATATCGTCGAGAAATCCCTCGGCTCCATCGTCAAATCCGGCAGCGGCGCCATCAACGGCGTGGTCGGGCCGGGTGAGCGGGTCGCACGAAAGGGGCTGATCTTCTGCGCCACCCCCGCATCCGATTTCGTCTGCGGCACGCTGCAGCTGGCTGCCGGGATGAACCTGCACGTGTTCACCACCGGTCGTGGCACGCCGTACGGCCTGGCCATGGCGCCGGTGGTCAAGGTGGCGACGCGTACTGAGCTGGCCGAGCGCTGGCCGGACCTGATCGATATCGACGCCGGGCGCATCGCCAGTGGCCGCGCGAGCATCGAGGAACTCGGCTGGGAGCTGTTCCACTATTACCTGGACGTCGCCAGCGGCCGCAAGCAGACCTGGGCAGAGCGCCATCGGCTGCACAATGACATCGTGCTGTTCAACCCGGCGCCCATCACCTGAGCCGGAGCGGTCCCGCTGCGTCGATCTCGCAGCGAGTGCTATTGCCTGCAATCGTAGGAGATTGGCAACTGCTATCTTCTAAATGGGAACATTTATAAATATCATGCGCGTTCTCATCAAACAACAAGGTAGCACTCATGAGTCGCGTTGTCGCTTCGCCCCCGTTTTCGTTGCGCCCGCTGGTGTTGGGCCTGCCGGTGCTGGTCGCCTGCTTTGCTGTCGACGCTGAGGAAGCGGTCGAGCTGGAGGCACAACAGATCACCGCGCCACGTGCAGTCGAGCAGGGCAATGGCCCGGTCGAAGGGTACGTCGCCAAGCGCAGCGTCGGCGCCACCAAGACCGACACACCGATCATCGAAACGCCGCAGTCGATCAGCGTGATCACCGCCGACCGCATCCGCGACCAGGGCTCGCTGACCATCCAGGACTCACTGCGCTATGTCGCCGGCATGCGTGGCGAGGCTTATGGTTTGGACAGTCGCGGCGACTTCGCGCTGATTCGCGGTGTCGCGCCAACACTCTTCTTGGATGGCCTGCAGCAGAGCGTGGGTTTCTACACGAACTCACGCACCGATCCGTTCACCCTGGAGCGCGTCGAGGTAATCAAAGGACCGTCGTCCATGCTCTATGGGCAGAGTTCGGTCGGCGGCTTGCTCAACTTCGTCAGCAAGCGTCCGCAGGCGGAACAGAAGAGCGAGCTGCAGCTGCAGTACGGCAGCTTCGACCGCAAGCAGATCGCCTTCGACAGCACCGGTCCGCTGGATGAAGACGGCACGTTGCTCTATCGCGTCGTGGCGATCCAGCGCGACAGCCAGACCCAGGTCGATCACACCAAGGACAACCGTCTGGTGTTCATGCCGTCATTGACCTGGCGCCCGAACGAGCAGTTCGAATGGACGCTGATGGCCAACGTGCAGAAAGACGATAGCGGCACCACCAGCTCCTTCCTGCCGCACCGCGGCACGGTACTCAGCGCACCCTACGGCGAGATTGGCAGCGAGCGCTTCGTCAGCGAACCCGGCTTCGACGAATATGACACCGAGCAGAAAGCGCTGACCTCGCAGATGGCCTGGCGTGTCGACGACACCTGGACGCTGCGGCAGAACCTGCGCTGGCAGAAGAGCAAGGTCAGCTACCAGACCATGTATGGCTGGCCGCCGGTGCTTGGTGCCAACGACCGCACGGTCAATCGTGTCTGGTCCATTTCCAAGCCGGAGGTGACCATCTGGAGCGCCGATCACCAGGCCGAGGCACGCTTCGACACCGGCGCGCTGCAGCACACCACGCTGGTGGGCATCGACTACCGGCATTCGGTCACCGATAGCAAGACCGCCGGCGGGGCCGCCACCCCGCTGGATCTCTACGATCCGGTGTACGGCACCTTCGACCCATCCGGCATTACGCTTTCCGATGTTCCGCAGCAGCGCGTTGCCCAGCAAGGCCTCTACGTTCAGGACCAGATCCGTCTCGACAAGTGGCTGGCAACCCTGGGGCTACGCAAGGACTGGGCTGACACCCGCGTCGAGCAGGGCACCCGGCAGAAGGACGATGCTGTGACCGGCCGGGTGGGCCTGACCTATCTGTTCGACAATGGCGTTGCGCCTTACATCAGTTACAGCGAGTCCTTTACGCCGATTATCGGGCTGGACAACTTCACTCAGCAGTCGTACAAGCCGCTCGAGGGCGAGCAGTGGGAGCTCGGTGTGAAGTACCAGCCGGCAGGCAGCAACACGCTGCTCACTGCAGCGGTGTTCGATCTGCGCGAGAAGAATCGCCAGATGCCGAACCCGGCGAACCCGCTGAGCACCATCCAGGCCGGCGAAGCGCGGGTCAAGGGGCTGGAGCTGGAAGGGCTGGTGGAGATGAACTCCAACTGGGATCTGATCAGCACCTACACCTACCTCGACAGCGAAGTGGTCAAGGGCCCATCTGCCCAGCAGGGCAAGCGCATCGCCAGTGTGCCCGAGCACATGGCCTCGCTGTGGTCGCAGCACCGCTTCAGCATCGCCGGCATTTCCGGCTTCAGCGCCGGGGCCGGTGTGCGCTACGTCGGCGCCAGCTGGGATGGCACCGACAGCCTCAAGACGCCGTCGACGACGCTGTTCGACGCCATGCTCGGCTACGCCTATCAGGACTGGGCGTTCACCCTTAACGCCACCAACCTGGAAGACGAGACCTACTACACCACCTGCCTGTCGCGTGGCGACTGCTTCACCGGCAACCGCCGCACCGTGGTGGCAACCGCGAGCTACAGCTTTTGAGCGTCGTTGAGCCACGCGCCGCTTGCCGGCCTGCAAGGGAGGATTCGAGGTGAGTCGCAACGCATCCATCAACCGCTGGAACATCGCGTCGCGCGTGCTTGCGGCGCTGGTCGGCGGCTATGCGGTCGCCTACGCGGTGACCGCCTTTCTGGCGGTCTACCTGCCGCTGGCACGGCCTGATCGCGTGGTGTTTTCCAGTCTCGCCAGCTTTGCCGTGTGGACGGCGGTGGTGATCTACGTATTCGCCGCCCGCAGTGCCACGCGGGTCTGGCTGTTGATCGTCGGTGTGACCGCGGTGCTGTGTCTGGCCGCGTTCTTTTCCGGCGACTGGAGGGTTCGTCCATGAAACTGCGCCAAAGCATGGCCGGTTTGCACACCTGGGGTGGCCTGCTGCCGAGCTGGCTGCTGTTCGTGATCATCTTTGCCGGCACCGTCGCCTGCTTCGACAAGGAACTCACCCGCTGGATGCGCCCGGCGCTGCATGACGGCGTGGTATCCAGCCTCGGTGCGGACGATGTGCGTGGCTGGTTGCAGCAGAACGTCAGCGAGGAGTTGCATGCCTTCTGGATGCACGGCCCGACCGAGCGCGAGCCTTACTGGCGACTCGGTTGGGAAGTAGACGCCACCAAGATGATCCACAACATCGCCTTCGACCCGCGCAGCGCGCAGGCCGAGCCAATGCCGGAAACGCTGGGTGGCGAGTTCTTCTTCAAGTTGCACTACAACCTGCACGCCGGCGACATCGGCATGTACATCGTCGGTTTGGCCGGCATGTTCATGCTCGTCGCGCTGGTGTCGGGGGTGATCATCCACCGGCGCATCTTCAAGGATTTCTTCACCCTGCGGCCCAAGGCCAACGGCCAGCGTGCCTGGCTCGATGCGCACAACCTGTTCGGCGTGGTCGGTTTTCCATTCCATCTGGTGCTGGCCTACACCGGCGTGGCGATCTTCGTCGCGTCCTACATGCCGGCCGCCGCGCAGGTGAGCTATTCCGGCAACGTCATGCAGTACTTCGGCGAGGTGATGGGCAGCTTCGAGCGCGAAGAGGTGGGCCAGCCGCCGCCGGCTCCGGTGTCCCTTGATGCGCTGATCGCCGAATCGCGCCAGCAGTGGGGCGGTGGCGAGGCGGGCTGGGTCAGCGTGCATCATCCCGATGATGCCTCGGCGGTGGTCGACGTCCGTCGTCGGGACCGTTCGCGGATCGGCTCGCCGCAGGACACCCTCAGCTATGACGCCGGCACCGGCGAGCTGCTCAATCGCCAGGACGCATCCACCGGCTACCGCGCCTACCTCTGGCTGGCGGGGCTGCACATGGCGCAGTTCGGCGGCACGCTGGTGCGCCTGCTCTATTTGCTGATGGGCCTTGCCGGTTGCGCCATGCTGGTCGGCGGGCTGCAGGTCTGGCTGGCCAAGCGCGAACAGCGCGGCGACCGCAGCGTGACCTGGGTGCGCGCGCTGAACGCCTCGGTGTTCGCCGGCCTGCCGCTGGTCAGCCTGGCGCTGCTGTGGGGCAATCGTCTGATTCCGGCAACATTCGCCGAACGCGCCGTGGCCGAAGGCTGGGTGTTCGTCGGTGCCTGGTTGCTAGCGGTGCTCTGGGCCGTTCTGCGCCGCCATCAGAGCCGCCGCCTGCTGCGCGAGCAGCTGCTGCTCGGTGCCGTGCTTGCGCTCGGCTTGCCGATCATCAACGCGCTGACCACCGATGGCCACCTGATCGCCAGCCTCGGACGTGGCGACTGGGCCCTGGCATCGGTCGATCTGTTCATGATCGTCGCGGGGCTGGTCTGTGCGGCCTGCGCCTGGCGCCTGAACGCAACGCCGGCTGCCGCTGCGGTGCGCGGTCGCTCAACCCGTGTACAGGAGGCCTGATCATGCTGCTATTGGCGTTCGCGCTGGCCTACCTGGGCATGACGCTGCTCTGCCTGACCATGAACCGCCACCGTGGTGCGCTGCTGCGCGCCGATACGCGCCTGCCGGGCCCGGCGATCATCCGTTCGCTGGCCGTTGGCTGCTTTGGCTTCGCGCTGTGGCTCGGCGTCAACAGCCAGGGCGGCGAGATTGGCACGGTCATCTGGCTGTGCCTGGTCATGCTCTCCGGCTTGCTGCTGGTGCTGCTGCTGGCCTGGCGTTCGCGCTGGGTACTGCCAGCGGTACCGCTGCTGGCGGCATGCGGGGTGGTGCAGACCGTGCTGTAAACAACCCATGGGCCGCGGCCCGCCAACGCAGAGGAAAATCGATGAGCTGCATTCTCCAGATGGGCCCCTTGTCCGAGCGAGTCCAGCAACGCCTGAGCGGGCATGAGGTGCTGGCCTACTGGCAGAGCGACGCCGAAACGCTGCTCGCCGAGCATGCCGGGCGCATCGAGATCATGCTTACCTCTGCGCGCTTCGGCTGCCCGGCCTCGTTGATCGAACGGCTGCCCCGGTTGAAGGCGATCTGCAGTTTTGGCGTCGGCCATGACGCCATCGCCGTAGAAGCCGCCAGGGCGCGAGGCATTCCGGTGAGCAATACGCCGGATGTGCTCAACGAATGCGTGGCCGATCTGGCCTTCGGCTTGATCATCGACAGCGCGCGACAGCTCGCCCTGGGCGACCGCTTCGTCCGAGAGGGGCGCTGGGCCGAGGCTAACCTCCCACTCGGCCGTCGGGTCAGCGGCAAGCGGCTGGGCATCGTCGGGCTGGGCCGCATCGGCGAGGCGGTGGCCAAGCGCTCGGCGGGCTTCGACATGGCCGTGCGTTATCACAATCGTCGGCCAGTGGCCTGTAGCCCGTACGAGTACGAAGCGAACCTGCTGGAACTCGCGCGCTGGGCGGACTTTCTCGTGCTCAGCTGTCCCGGCGGGCCGCAGACGCAGAACCTCATCGACCGCGCAGTGCTCGACGCGCTGGGTGCCAAGGGCATCCTGATCAACGTCGCGCGCGGTTCGGTGGTGGACGAGCCGGCACTGGTCGCGGCACTGCAGGAGGGCCGGCTCGGCGGTGCCGGACTGGACGTCTTCGCCGACGAACCGAGGGTCCCGGCGGCCCTCTGCGAACTGCCCAATGTCGTGCTGCTGCCGCACATTGGCAGCGCCACCCATGAAACCCGCGGCGCCATGGAGGATCTGCTGCTGGACAACCTCGACAGCTTTCTTCGCGAGGGACGGCTGCTGACGCCGGTCTGACCGCGGCAGTCGACCGCTGGGTGGCGGCGTTTTGTCTACGCGAGAAATCGCAGCCTCATTCGCAAGCAACGTCGCTCCATCTCTGAGCGGCCACCATCAGGAGCGCGCATGGCTTCCCTCGATGAAGTGCACCTCGCCCACGCCGGTTTCCGGCTCTCGGTCTGCCCGGCGCTAGGCGGCGCAATTACCCGCTTTGCCCTGGATGATTTCGACCTGCTACGTCCCTGGGATGGCAGCGAGCAGGTGCGTCGTACCAGTTGTTTCGTGCTGGCGCCGTACTCCAACCGGGTTGGCGGCGGCATGTTCCAGGCGGACGGCGAGTCGCACCGCTTGCGGCTGAATTCCGCGGAACATGCCTTGCCGATTCACGGCGTGGGCTGGAAGCGCCCGTGGACACTGGCTGCGCAGGAGGCCGACCGACTGCTGCTGACACTGCTGCATCGGGCCGAAGGCGATGGCCGGCAGGACTGGCCGTTCTCCTTTGAGCTGGAGCATGAGCTCGGGCTCGACGAGCAGGGCGCCTGGCTGCGGCTGGCGCTGATCAACCGCAGCGAGCGGGTGATGCCGGCCGGGCTCGGCTGGCACCCGTACTTCCCGCGCCATGCAGGCGTGACGCTGCGTTTCGCTGCCGAGCAGGTCTGGCTGAGTGACGATCAGCAGTTGCCGAGCGAGGTGGTGGATGTACCGTCACGCTGGGACTTCCGTCAGACGCGGGAGCTGGGCGAGCCCGAGCTGGATCACTGCTTCGCCGGTTGGGATGCCACGGCAACCTTGCAGTGGCCGACGGCAGGCGTCCGGCTCGAGCTCAAGGCGGACCCGTCGATGACGCATCTGGTGGTCTATACGCCGCCGGCCGCGCAGGGCTTCTTCGCCGTGGAGCCGGTGTCCCATCGCAACAACGCGTTGAATGCGCCGGACCCGGCCAGGCATGGCGTTTTGTATCTGCAGCCGGGCGAGCGGCTGGAGCGCCGCTGCCGCCTGCGCGTCACGCGTTGCTGAAGGCGGACGAAAAAAGGCCCGTCATTCGACGGGCCAAAGATTTATCGCAACCGGAGCGAGGAGGGTTGCGTACTGCGCTACCGCTTACAGCAGAGACAACGGGTAGTTGAAGATCAGGCGGTTCTCGTCGAACTCGGTCGCGCTGTAGTCGCGACGGATGCTGGAGTTGCGCCACTTGATGTTGAGGCTCTTGAGCGGACCGCTCTGCACCGTGTAGGCCAGCTCGGACTCGCGACCCCATTCCTTGCCATCGTCCACGCCACCGGCTTCGATCTGATCGCCGCTGATGTAGCGGTTCATGATGGTCAGGCCCGGAACGCCCATGCCGGCGAAGTTGTAGTCATGGCGCAGCTGCCAGGAACGCTCGTTGGCGTTGTCGTACGCGGAGTTGAACGAGTCGTTGGCGAGGGTGCCGCCGCTGGTGCCGTTGACGCGCATCCAGCCGTTGTCGCCGCTGACCTTCTGCAGGCCGACGTAGAAGGTGTTGCCACCGACCTGCAGGCCGAACAGGCCGGAGTAGGTCTTGTTGTCCAGATCGCCGGCCAGCGCGCTGCCTTCTTCCTTGCCGGTGAAGTAGCCGAGGTTGGCGGTCAGCGCCACGCCTTCGCCGAGCGGCTGGGTGTGCAGCAGCTGGAAGTAGTTCTGCTGGTAGATGTCTTCCAGGCGCGCATGCCAGGCGCCGACCTTGGTCTTCGCGCCCAGTTCGTATTCGCCACCGACGAAGTTGAAGCGGTCGGAACTCGCGCCGCCGTAGAACATGTCGTCCATGCTGCCGTCGTCGCGCGGGCTGTTCTGCCGCATCTGCCCGCCGTAGAGCGACAGACCCTTGATTTCCTTGGAGGTGATCATGCCGCCCTGGAAGGTCTGCGGCAGCGAGCGACCGTCGTCCGAACGCAGGATCGGCAGTACCACCATCCATTCACCGACGCGCACCTCGGTTTCGGAGAACTTGGCCTTCGCCGCGACTGCCAGGCGCGCGAAGTCATCCGGCGGATGCCGATCGCCGGGTGCGCCATGCACCGGCAGCAGGCCAGTGCCATAGGTACCGCCACCGCCATCCAGCTTGACCGCCAGCAGGCCCAGCGCGTCGACGCCGAAGCCCACCGGGCCGGGCGTGTAGCCGGATTGGAAATTGAGGATGAAGCTCTGCGTCCACTCTTCGCCCTTGCTCTGTGGGTAGTCGGAGTCGACGAAATTGCGGTTGATGTAGAAGTTGCGCAGGTTCAGCGAAAAGTTCGCATCTTCGACGAAGCCTTCGGCTTGGGCGCCGGCAGTGAAGCCGAGCGATGCGAGGGTCATGCAGCCGCCCGCGAACAGTGCGACGGACGAGGGTGTGCGTGGGGTCATTATTGTTGTGCTCCCTTGCTTGATGGGCCGCCCCGGTGTGGCCACCGTGGGGGCGGTGGTCTATGCCTGATCGGCAAGTCTAATGACGTCAGTTGTCATATGACTGCAGGGATTATGACGATGAGCACGTCGTTGTCAATGTCGCTGAAAGTCGAAGGGGTCCCGCATGCACACACCGCTATTTCAGGCTATAAGCAGAATTAGAGGCGATAGGAGGAGATTTTTAGCGCGTCGAGGAAGCACAGGCGCCGCTCGTACAGCGCCTAGGGAATCCTTATGGTTACTGGTGGTGGTCGTATGACTCAGGGGCGCTGGTAGGGAGAACCTGTTACCGGCGACAAGTCGAATGTGCCCTTCTCGACGAAGCGCTGGGTGCCGAACAGGCCGCCGGCAAGCTTGCCACGCAACACGTAGGGCACTTCGTCGAGCCCGATGTGTTCCGCCAGTCCCAGTGCCTGGCGCGCGGCCGAGAAGGCGGAAATGGTCACCGGCACGCTGAGCACGCTCTCGCCGAAACGCGGCACCGTGCCGCGCTGGTCGCTGACGCCACTGGCCAGCCGGCGACCGTTAACCTCCAGGTCCAGCGCGACGCCGTTGTAGTCGATGGCGCCATCGTTGGGGTTCTGCAGGCGCAGCTTGACCAGGAAGCGCACCTCCAGGCCTTCGCCTTGCAGCGGCTGGATGCCGGCGACCTGAACGTTGAGCGGGTCGCGCGGTGAAAATGCCGTGCAGGCGCCCAGCGCCGAGGCAAGCAGGGCGATCAACAGCAACCGCAGTGGTCGGTGAAACGTGGGGAATATGTGCACTCAGGGTTTCCTGTCGAGGTTCTTGATCCCCTGCAGCAGCTCGATGGGCAGCGGGAAGACGATGGTAGAGCTCTTGTCACCGGCGATGTTGCTCAGTGTCTGCATGTAGCGCAGCTGCATGGCGCCCGATTGCCGGCCAAGCATCTCGGCGGCCTGCATGAGTTTCTCCGACGCCTGCAGTTCGCCCTCCGCATGAATGACCTTCGCCCGCCGCTCGCGTTCCGCCTCGGCCTGCCGGGCGATGGCGCGGATCATTGATTCATCGAGGTCGACGTGCTTGATCTCGACGTTGGCCACCTTGATCCCCCAGGCATCGGTCTGCGCATCGAGCACCTGCTGGATGTCGCTGTTGAGCCGCTCGCGTTCGGCCAGCATGTCGTCCAGTTCGTGCTTGCCGAGCACTGCACGCAGCGTGGTTTGCGCCAGCTGGCTGGTCGCCGAGTGGTAGTCCTCGACCTCGATGATCGCCTTTTGCGCATCCAGCACGCGGTAATACACCACCGCGTTGACCTTCACCGAGACGTTATCGCGGGAGATCACGTCCTGGGTCGGCACGTCGAGTACCAGTGTGCGCAGATCGACCCGTACCATCTGCTGGATTCCAGGAATCACCAGGATCAACCCTGGTCCCTTGACCTTCCAGAAGCGGCCGAGCATGAACACCACGCCGCGTTCGTATTCGCGCAGGATGCGAAAGGTCGAAGCCAGCAGGCCGAACAGCAGCACCAGCAACACCAGAAAACTCATTTCATAGCCCATGGTTCAGCTCCTCTCGATGGGTGGATGGCTGTGCGGTGACCTCCAGTTGCAGGCCGTGTCGGGCGATCACCCGTACTTGCTGGCCGACCTGCAGCGGTAAGGCGCTGCGCACCTGCCAGTTCTCGCCGTGCAGATGCACCCAGCCGCTGTGCGGATTCTGTGGCGGCACTGCGTCGACCAGTACCACGCTGCCGATCAGCTCGCTGTCGCCGCCGACCAGGCGCTGCCGTCGCGCCTTCAGCGCCATGGCGACGATGCCGAACACCAGCAGTGCGCTGACCATGCCCAGCGGCACGATCAGGCTCAGCGGAATGCCGAAACCCGGCACCTCGGTATCGATGAGGATCACCGCGCCAGCGACGAACGCGGCCACGCCGCCGATGCCGAGCACGCCGAAGCTCGGCAGGAACGATTCGGCGACCATGAAAGCGATGCCGAGCAGGATCAGCGCCACGCCGGCGTAGTTCACCGGCAGCAGCTGCAGCGAATACAGCGCCAGGATCAGACAGATGCCGCCGAGCACGCCGCCGGCGCCGATGCCGGGGTTGGAGAATTCGAGGATCAGCCCGTAGATGCCGATCATCATCAGGATCAGCGCCACGCTGGGGTTGGTGATCACCGCCAGCAGGCGCACCCGCCAGTCGGGTGCGTGCTCGATGAGCGGGGCGTCGGCGGTGCTTAGCGTGGCGTCACCCTCGACGGTGGCGAGGGTTTTGCCGTCGAGCTGGCGCAGCAGGTCGGCAACGTCGCGCGCCAGGTAGTCGATCACCTTCTGTTCCAGCGCTTCGCTCGCCGACAGGCTGACCGCCTCGCGCACGGCCTGCTCGGCCCACTCGGCATTGCGTCCGCGCAACTGGGCGAGGCCACGGATATAGGCGGCGGCGTCGTTGACCTGCTTGCGGCTCATGGCATCGCCGGGGGGCTTGGATGGCTCGTCCCGCTCGCCTTGCGGCTGCTCGGGCGGTGCGCCGGGCATGCCACCGATCTGCACCGGCGTCGCCGCGCCAAGGTTGGTGCCCGGCGCCATCGCCGCGACATGGCTGGCGTAGAGCATGTAGGTGCCGGCGCTGGCCGCCCGGGCGCCACTGGGGGTGACGTAGGTAGCGACTGGGATCGGGCTGGCGAGGATCGCCTTGATGATCGCGCGCATCGACGTGTCCAGCCCGCCGGGGGTGTCCAATTCCAGCACTACCAGCTGTGCCCCCTCGTCGCGGGCATGTTCGAGGCCGCGCAGCAGGTAGTCGGCGCTGGCCGGGCCGATGGCGCCGTCGACCCGCAGCAGCGTGACCGGCGCCGCAGCCAGTGCGGGGCCAGCCAGAAACAGCAGCAAGGCCAGCGACCAGCGCAGCAGGCGCATGGAGCGGAGCATGGCGCTCTCCTCGGGCAGTGCAGGATACTGCCGGTCATTTCAGCGTAGACGACGGCTGCTCGCGCGCCGATTGCTGCGCGAGTGTGTCGCGGTGCGGCGCAATCGCTGAACTCTGCTCGGCGTTAACACCTCACAGGTGCAGAGGGATGGTTGTCCGTCGCCTGCAGAAAAAGGAGATATGCCGATGATTCCTTGCCCCGACAAGCGCTCCGCGCCCGTATCGAGAAGCCGGCAGGATGGGCTGCGCTGATGTCCGCACCGCGCAGCAAGACCGTGGAGAAGATGATGGGCGCCGTGCGCTGGATCGGCTTCGCCGCCTGCTCGCTGGCGGCCGTCGGCTATGCTGCCATCGGCAACTACAACATGACCGGTGCGATGCTGGCGCTGGCCGTGCTGTCCTGGCTCAACATCCGTCGCAAGCGTTCGCCGCGGCCGCCTGAGCGCTAGCGTCGGCCTCTGCCCAATGCCCAACCCGCACCCAGTGCCAGCAGGGCGCCGGCGCCCAGGGCCAGCTTGCCAACATTTGCCGCGCTGATGGTCAGCGCATGTGACTGCGCCTGATCGCCGAAGCGGCCGTCGGTCGAGTGCAGGCCTTCGACTGGCTCGAACAGGTTGTCCGGGCGGTTTTCCGGCACGCGTTCGGGCACCAGTTGTCCGTCCCAGGCCTGCCGCGCGAGCATGCGATCGAGCAGGCCGGGCATGAACAGCGTGCCGATGATCGCCTTCAGGCTGGCCGTGCCGACCCACAGCTCCCGGGGTGCTTCACGCGCCGCACGGAGGATGGCCCGCGCCGCGACTTCCGGTGTGTGGATCGGCGGCACCGGCTGCGCGCGCCAGCCGATCTTGTTGCGTGCCCAATCGAACTGTGGCGTGTTGTGCGCCGGCAGCTGAACCATGCTCAGGCGAATGGCGCTGTTGTCGTGGATCAGCTCGCAACGCAGCGAATCGATAAAGCCGCGAATGGCGAACTTGGCGCCGCAATAGGCCGACTGCAAGGGGATGGCGCGGTAGGCCAGTGCCGAGCCGACCTGGACGATGGTGCCGCTGTTGCGTGGGCGCATGTGGCGCAGCGCAGCCAGCGTGCCGTGCACGCTGCCGAGGTAGGTCACCTCGGTGACGCGGCGGATTTCCTCGGCGGTCAGAGACGCGAAGGGGCCGAACACTGTCGCCATCGCCGCGTTCACCCAGACATCGATCGGCCCCAGTTCCGACTCGATGCGGCTGGCCGCGGCATCCAGCGCCTTGGCATCGGCGACATCGGCGGAAATCGCCAGCACCGTCGCGCCCAGTGCTTCGAGTTGATCGCGGGTGTCGCGCAGGCCCTGTTCCCCCCGGGCGATCAGCGCCACCCGGTAGCCGGCCGTGGCAAAGGCCTCGGCGGTCGCGCGGCCGACGCCCGCGGTTGCCCCGCAGATCACCGCGATTGGTTCTGGCATGAGAAGTCCTCTGATCGTTGCAGTTGGCGGTCGCGCTCGGCGGCCCGCGGTCTGCTTAGACGACCCGTGCGGGCATGGGGGAGTTCGGATGAGCCCGAGCGAAATGCGCGGCTATCGACCAATGGCCAATGGCGTCTACGCCTTTCGTCTGAGATTGTTAGCAGGCTAAGCGATACGCTTGGCGCCGCCCCTTGGCTCAAAAGGCGAAGCGGCATGACGCAACGATGCCCACGTGAAAGACGGGCTGCGTCTTCCCCCTCCGTGCATCTAACCGATGCCCTCGGCGGCTTATCCGGTCGCCCTCGGACTTCAGCCCGCTGCCCCTCGGCAGCGGCGCTCCGCCAGCAGCGTGGAAGGAACCCCTCTGCGCTGTTCCGGTCGATTCAGGTAAGCCGCATATGGCCACACTTACCTGACGGAGACCATGATGGACCTCATCCGCATCATTATCGCGATACTGCTGCCACCGCTTGGCGTGTTCCTCCAGGTAGGCTTCGCCGGCGCGTTCTGGCTCAACATCCTGCTCACCTTGCTCGGCTATATCCCCGGCATCATCCACGCGGTCTGGATCATCGCTCGCCGTTGATCGTCAGCGGCCCGGCTCGACCGGGCTGCTTTTGAACTCCTTCCCCTGGCCGTGTAGAGTCGCGCTTCCTGCGCTACGGAACCAATCACGCGCGAAACACTCAAGAAAACGCCGCTAACCGAGCGCGATCGCCCGTGGGTGACGCCTGCGTTCAGCCGCCCGCGCCAGGTATACGGAAAGGAAACCAGATGAGCGAGTCCTTCATCGACCAGAACAATTTCAGGCGGATCCTCAACCGCAACGTGGCGGTGCCCCTGGGGTTCGGTTTTCTCAGCGCCTTCTTCTTCAGCGCCATCGTCTATTACCTGCTGAGCGTGGGCCAATGGGTCGAGCGCTCGGTTCAAGGCGTCGCCTATGCGCACGAGGCGCAGAAGATGCTCAACGACATCGAATCCTCGATGCGTGGCTATCTGATCGCCGGCCAGGAGCGGTTCCTCGAGCCCTACGAGCGCGAGCGGCCGTTGTTCGAGGAGCAGTTGGAACTGATGCGCAAGTACTCGGCGGAAGATGCCGAGCAGCTCGAACGCGTCGAACGCGTCGCGATGCTGCACAGCCAATGGCTGGCCTTTGCCGAGGACCTGATCGGCCAGCGCGGTCAGGGGCTTTCGGTCATCGAGGACGTGCAGAGCAAACGTGGGCTCGAGTTGAAGGAGGATCAGCGCCGGCTGCTCAACGATTTCATCGCCCGCGAACGCCAGCTGCGCAGCGAGCGTACCGATGTCTCGGAGGTCATCACCACCGCGCTGATCGGAGGGTTCCTGCTGTTCAGCCTGATCTTCAGCGGCCTGCTGGTCTACCTTGGCCGCCGCGATTTGACCTCGCTGTCGGAAAGCTACTCGGCGTCGCTGCAGCGCCAGCAGTCCCATGCCGAGGCGCTGGAGCAACAGGCCTGGTACCGCACCGGGCAGACCCAGCTCAGCGACTCCATCATCGGCGAGCTGGCGCTGCCGGCTCTCGGTCAGGGGGTGCTTAATTTCCTTGCCCGATACATCGATGCAGCCGTCGGCGCGCTCTACGTGGTGCAGGACGGCAAGCTGCAGCGCGTCGCCGAGTATGCCTACGACCCGGAGCATCTGCAGAGCGCGCGGACCCTGGAAGTCGGCTCCGGACTGGTCGGCCAGGCCGCGCTGGAGCGCCGGGTGATGGCGGTCGAGGACCTGCCGGCGGATTACCTCAAGGTGACCTCGGCGCTGGGCGGCACCCAGCCGCGTTCGGTGCTCATCGTGCCGGTGGAAGACAGTGGCCTGCTCAATGGCGTGATCGAGCTGGGCTTCCTGCGACCGCTGCGCGAGCAGGACAGCGAGCTCTTGCGGCGCATCGTGCCCAGCATCGGCTCGGCCATCGAGGCGGCGCGCTATCGCCAGCGCCTGCAGAAGGTGCTGGCCGAGACCCAGCAGCTCAACGAGGAGCTACAGGTGCAGCAGGAAGAACTGCGCGCCGCCAACGAGGAATTGGAAGAACAGTCCAACGCCCTGCGCGAATCCCAGGCGCACATGGAAGAGCAGCAGGCCGAGCTGGAGCAGACCAACGAGCAGTTGGCCGAGCAGACCGAGGAACTGGCCCGCCAGCGCGACCAGATGGACGAGAAGAATCAGCGTCTGAACGAGGTGCAGCTGATGCTCGAACAGCGCGCCGACGAGTTGCAGCGTGCCAGCCGCTACAAGTCCGAATTCCTCGCCAACATGTCCCACGAGCTGCGCACGCCACTGAACAGCTCGCTGATCCTGGCCAAGCTGCTGGCCGACAACCCCGAGGGCAACCTCAGCGACGATCAGGTGCAGTTCGCCCGTTCCATCTATTCGGCGGGCAACGACCTGCTCACGCTGATCAACGACATCCTCGACATCTCCAAGGTGGAAGCCGGCAAGCTCGAGGTGCATCCCGAACTGACCATCCTCACCCGCCTGGTCGACGGCATGAAGAATCTGTTCCTGCCGCTGGCCATGGAGAAATCCCTGCAGTTCAGCGTGGAACTGGCGGACGACCTGCCGGCCAGCCTGTTCAGCGATCGCCAGCGCCTGGAGCAGATTCTCAAGAACCTGCTGGCCAACGCCTTCAAGTTCACCGAGAAAGGTTCGGTGACGCTGCACGTCGAACCGCGCGGTGGTGACCTGCTGGCCTTCGCCGTACGCGACACCGGCATCGGCATCGCCGAGGAGCAGCAGGCGGCGATCTTCGAGGCGTTCCGCCAGGCCGACGGCACCACCAATCGCCGTTACGGCGGCACCGGCCTGGGGCTGTCGATCTCCCGCGAGCTGGCCAATCTGCTCGGCGGAGAGATCGAGGTACAGAGCCAGCCGGGCGCCGGTAGCACCTTTACCCTGGTCGTGCCGCAGACCTACAGCGAAGCGCTCGTCGCCGAGCCGGACGTGGCGCAACCGAGCCGCCAGCCGGAGCCGAGCAGCGTACCGATGCCGGCGGCGAGCAAAGCACCGGCGCGTCACGACGAGCAGGCGCTGCTCAATCGTGCCGCGCCGGTGCCGCAGGAGCGCCTGGCCGATGACCGCGACAGATTCCCGTTCAAGGAGCGCTGCGTGCTGGTGATCGAGGACGAGCCGCAGTTCGCGCGCATCCTCCGTGACCTGGCCCACGAACTCGAGTACAGCTGCCTGCTGTCGCAGAACGCCGACGACGGCTTCGACACCGCGGTGCAGTACAAGCCCGATGCCATCCTGCTCGACATGCGCCTGCCGGACCATTCCGGCCTGACCGTGCTCGAGCGCCTCAAGGAAAACCCGGCGACCCGCCATATTCCGGTGCACGTGGTCTCGGTGGAGGATCGCAAGGAAGCTGCGCTGCAGATGGGCGCGGTGGGCTACGCGATGAAACCCACCACCCGCGAGGAGCTGAAGGACGTGTTCGGTCGACTGGAAGCCAAGCTGGCCCAGAAGGTCAAGCGCATCCTGCTGGTGGAGGACGACGCCCTGCAGCGCGAGAGCATGTCGCGGCTGATCGAGGACGTGGACATCGAGATCACCGCCGTCGAGTTCGGTGCCCAGGCGCTCGAACTGCTGCGCGACACGGTGTTCGATTGCATGATCATCGACCTCAAGCTGCCGGACATGGACGGCAGCGAACTGCTCGAGCGTATGGCCAAGGAGGACATCTGCTCCTTCCCGCCGGTGATCGTCTACACCGGGCGCAACCTGACCCGCGACGAGGAGGCGGCGCTGCTCAAGTACTCGCGCTCGATCATCATCAAGGGCGCGCGCTCGCCGGAGCGCCTGCTCGATGAGGTGACGCTGTTTCTGCACAAGGTCGAGTCGGACATGCCGCCGGAGCGGCAGAAGATGCTGAAAAGCGCGCGCAGCCGCGAGAAGGCCTTCGAGGGCCGCAAGATCCTGGTGGTGGACGACGACGTGCGCAACGTCTTCGCCCTGACCAGCGCGCTGGAGCAGAAGGGCGCGCTGGTGGAGATCGCCCGCAACGGCCTGGAGGCCATCGACAAGCTGCAGCACGATGCCGGCATCGACCTGGTGCTGATGGACATCATGATGCCGGAGATGGATGGCTTCACCGCCATGCAGGAAATCCGCAAGGATGCCCGCTTCGCCAAGCTGCCGATCATCGCGGTGACCGCCAAGGCGATGAAGGATGATCAGGACCGCTGCCTGCGTTCGGGCGCCAATGATTACCTGGCCAAACCCATCGACCTCGACCGGCTGTTTTCGCTGATCCGCGTCTGGCTGCCGAAAGTGGAGCTGCTGTGAAATGGGCGACCGTAACGTCGAGATCGAACTCAAGCTGCTGATCGAGGCGATCTACCTCAAGTACAGCTATGACTTCCGTGACTACTCCGGAGCTTCGCTCAAGCGCCGGGTATTGCTGGCGTTGAAGCAGTTGCAATGCGAGAGCATCTCGGCCTTGCAGCGCAAGATCCTCTATGACCCGCAGGCCTTCATGGACCTGCTGCAGTACCTCACCATCCCGGTCAGCGAGATGTTCCGCGATCCCGGCTATTTCCGCGCGCTGCGGGAACAGGTGGTGCCAGTGCTGCGCACCTATCCGTCGCTGAAGATCTGGATTGCCGGCTGCAGCACCGGCGAAGAGGTCTACTCGATGGCCATCCTGCTCAAGGAAGAGGGGCTGCTCGAGCGCTCGATCATCTACGCCACCGACATCAACCCGCGTTCGCTGGAGCAGGCGCGCCAGGGTATCTTCGCCATCGACCACCTGCGCCAGTACACGGCGAACTACCAACAGGCCGGCGGCACGCGCAGTTTTTCCGACTATTACACCGCCGCGTACGACTCGGCGATCATGGACAAATCGCTGAAAGAAACGGTTACGTTTGCCGACCATAGCCTGGCCACCGATAGCGTATTTTCCGAAACGCATTTGATCTCCTGCCGCAACGTGCTGATCTATTTCAACAAGCCGCTGCAGGACCGCGCCTTCGGTCTGTTCCACGAATCGCTCTGCCACCGCGGATTTCTTGGTCTGGGGAGCAAGGAAACGGTCGAGTTCTCCGGCTACGCCGGTTACTACGAGCCGTTCAACAAATCGGAAAGGATCTTCCGCAAGTCATGAGCAGCTCCGCGCAGGCGATTCTGCAGATCCGCCGCCAGCCGCCGATAGAGGCCGTGGTGATCGGCGCCTCGGCAGGTGGACTCGAAGCACTGGGGATAGTGCTCGAAGGCCTGCCGAGCGGTTTCCGCTTGCCGATCCTGGTGGTCCAGCACGTGCCGGCCAATGGCCCGACGCATCTGGCCGAGATATTCGGACGCAGAACCCGGCTGCTGGTCAAGGAAGCCGACGACAAGGACCAGTTACGCTGCGGAATGCTGTACTTTGCCGCACCCGGCTACCACCTGCTGGTCGAGAGCGACCGCAGCCTGTCCCTGAGCCAGGACGATGCGGTGCATTTTTCCCGTCCGTCGATCGACGTGCTGTTCGAATCGGCGGCCGATGCCTGGGGACCGCAGGTTGCGGGTTTCCTGCTGACCGGCGCCAACGAGGATGGCGCCGCCGGCCTCGAGGCGATTCACCGCGGCGGCGGGTTGACCGTGATTCAGGACCCCGTCGAAGCGGCCGTACCAACCATGCCTCGCGCCGCTCTGCGGCGCTTCGCGCCGGATTACATCTTGCCCCTACGCGACATTCACCGATTGTTGCGAGAACTGGAGTGACCATGCCCGACCGTACCGACGAGGTGAATCTGCTGATCGTCGATGACCTGCCGGAGAACCTGCTGGCTCTGGATGCGCTGTTGCAGGCGCCCGGCATACGGGTTCATCAGGCCGAATCGGCCGAGCAGGCGCTGGAGCTGTTGCTGCGGCACGAGTTCGCGCTGGCAATCCTCGACGTGCAGATGCCGGGCATGGATGGCTTCCAGCTGGCCGAGCTGATGCGCGGCACCGAACGCACCAAGCAGATCCCTATCGTATTCGTCAGCGCCGCCGGCCGTGAGCTCAACTATGCCTTTAAGGGTTACGAGAGCGGCGCGGTGGATTTCATGCAGAAGCCGCTGGATGCCCACGCGGTGCGCAGCAAGGTCAGTGTGTTCGTCGATCTTTATCGCGGGCGCAAGCGCCTGGCGCGCCAGCTGGAGGCCCTGGAACGGAGCCGTCGTGAGCAGGAAGTGCTGCTCGACGAACTGCGCAGCACCCAGGCCGAGCTGGAGGGCGCCGTGCGCATGCGCGATGACTTCATGTCGATCGTCTCCCACGAGCTGAAAACGCCGCTCAACACCCTGATTCTCGAGGTGCAGCTGCGCAAGCTGCAGCTCAGTCGCAACAATCTCGAGGCCTTCAGTGAAGAGCGCCTGCGCAACATGGTGGACAAGGACGAGCGGCAGATTCAGAGCCTGATCCGCCTGATCGACGACATGCTCGATGTCTCGCGCATCCGTACCGGCAAGTTATCGATCCGCCCGAGCCGCACCGACCTCGCGCAGCTGGTGGGCAACGTCGTGGAGAGCTTTGCGGCGCAGATGGAAGCCTGTGGCTGCGAGCTGCGGCTGGAGCGAAATGAGCCGATTATCGGTGTTTGGGACGCCTTCCGTATCGAACAGGTACTGGCCAACCTGCTGACAAATGCCATGCGCTACGGGGCTGGCAAGCCGGTGCACGTCAGTGTCGTGTCGTGTGCAGACGGTGCCTGCATCGAGGTGCGCGACCACGGCATCGGCATCAGCCCGCAGAGTCTGGAGCGCATCTTCTGCCAGTTCGAACGTGCCGAAGGCAGTGAAAGCAGCGCCGGCCTGGGACTGGGTCTGTTCATCGCCGACCAGATCGTCCGTGCGCACAACGGGCGCATTCAGGTGCAGAGCGAGGAAGGCCAGGGCTCGCTGTTCCGCGTGCTGCTGCCGCTGGGCGAGTAGCTGCCGGTACGCTCGCTGGGCTGTAGGGCCGCAAGAGCGTATCTCCGCCCCAGCGGAGAAGGTGCCTTATCCATCAGCGCCGGCCCCGGCGCGATATTGATTTTCCGCCTCAGGACGAGCAGCTGATCTTCAGGTGCTTGCCCCATTCCGGCGGCCGCTCGGCGTAGCGCTGCATGCCCGGCTGTTCCTCGAAGGGGCGGCTGAGCACGGCGTGCAATTCGCGCACGGGGGCGTAATCACCTTTTTCCGCCGCCTCGATTGCCTGCTGCGCCAGGTAGTTGCGCAGGATGTACTTCGGGTTGACCGCCTGCATGCGCGCCTGTCGCTCGGCCGGCTCGCTGCCCTCGCGTGCGGTGCGCGCGCAATAGTCCGCGGCCCAGGCATCGAAGCCCTGCAGATCGACGAAGTCCTCGCGCAGGCGGCGGACCACTTGTTCGGCCGGGCTCTCGCTAAGTTCGCGGAAGAAGTTCGTGTAATCGACGGTACTGGCCTGCATCAGTTGCAGTAGGCGGCGCACCAGCGCCTCGTCATCTGCCTCGGCCTGAGCAAAACCCAGACGCCGGCGCATCAGGTCCAACCATTCGGCTTCGTACAGCGGCAGGAACAGCTCCATGGTTTCGCGCAGCACCTTGACCTCGATGAAAGGCGTCAGTGCCTGGGCCAGCGCTGCCAGGTTCCAGTGGGCGATGGGCACCTGGTTCTCGAAGGAGTAGCGACCGGTGTCGTCGGAGTGGTTGCAGATGAAGCGCGCGTCGAAGTCGTCGAGAAAGGCGTAGGGGCCGAAATCGAAGGTGATGCCGAGGATCGACATGTTGTCGGTGTTCATCACCCCATGGCAGAAGCCGTAGGCCTGCCAGCGGGCGATCAGTGCGGCAGTGCGTTCGAGCACCTCGCGGAAGAATGCGTGGAACGGCTCGGGGTGTTCCAGCAGTTCGGTGAAGTGCGCCTCGATGACGTGTTCGAGCAGTTGTTTCAGCTCGGCGTGCTGGCGGGTGTAATAGAAGAACTCGAAATGGCCGAAGCGCACATGGCTCTGCGCCAGGCGCAGCAGCATGGCGCCGCGTTCGGGGCGCTCGCGGTAGACCGGCGTGCTCGAGGAGGTCACGCACAGCGCCCGGCTGCTGGGGATGCCCAGCGCATGCAGGTGCTCACTGGCGAGAAACTCGCGGATCGACGAGCGCAGCACCGCGCGGCCATCGCCCATGCGCGAGTAGGGCGTCTTGCCGGCACCCTTGAGGTGCAGGTCCCAGTGCTCACCGGCCTCGTTGACCACCTCGCCGAGCAGCAGCCCGCGGCCATCGCCCAGCTGTGGGTTGTAGCTGCCGAACTGATGACCGGAGTAAACCATCGCCCGCGGTTCGGCGGTCGACCAGATCTTGTGCCCGGAGAACAGTTCGGCGAACAGCGGCTGCTCGGCCTCGGCCGGGTCCAGATCCAGCAGCGCCATGGCCGCCTCGCTGACGACCACCAGGCGCGGATCGTTCAGTGGCTGCGGCGAGACCTCAGTGGAGAAGGTATCGCCGAGGCGGGCGAAGCGGTTGTCGAAGGTCAGCTGGGTCAGGCTTTTCAAGATGTCTCCGGCGGCGGCAGGCGGGCGAGGAGTGCCCGGCCGCAGCCGGGCGTTCTGGACGTTGGAGGGTACGCGATGCCCGGACGTTCCTCAGCCGCGATCGTCGGTCGCCGGCTTCTGCTCATCGCCGGCAGGCTTCGGTGTGGCACTGAGCTGCAGCTGCTGACCGGCGAAGTTTTTCAGGAACACGTCGACCTGGCGGAAGGCGATGTTGATGCCGGCCTTGGTGAACTCGCGGTCAATGAAACGGTTGATCTCGTCGGTCGCCGGGTTGCGGTCGCCGAGGTCGCGCACGTGGATGCGCAGCTCATGGTCCAGCGTGCTCTCGCCGAAGTTGAGGAAGAATACCTGCGGCTCCGGATCCTTGAGCACCCGCGGATTATCCTGGGCGGCCTTGTAGAGCAGCTCCTTGACCTTCTCCAGATCCGAGCCATAGGCCACGCCGACCTTGACCGTCACGCGGGTCACGGTGTCGCTCAGTGACCAGTTGATCAGCTGACCGGTGATGAAGGTCTTGTTCGGGACGATGATTTCTTTGCGGTCGAAGTCGGTGATGGTGGTGGCACGGATGCGAATCCGGCTGACCGTGCCCGACAGGTTGCCGATGGTCACCACGTCGCCGATTCGTACCGGGCGTTCGAAGAGGATGATCAGGCCGGAGATGAAGTTGGCGAAGATCTCCTGCAAGCCGAAACCCAGGCCCACCGATAGCGCGGCTACCAGCCACTGCAGCTTGTCCCAGCTGACGCCGAGGGTGGACAGCGTGGTGACGATGCCGAAGCCGGCCAGCGCATAGGACAGCAGCGTGGTGGTGGCGTAGGCGCTGCCCTGCGCCAGACGCAGCTTGGACAGCACCATGACTTCCAGCAGGCCGGGCAGGTTGCGCGCCAGGGCCACCGTGATGGCGACGATCAGCAGTGCGCCGAGCAGGTTGTTCAGGCTGATCGCCGCGGTGGTCAGGGCATCGCCGCTGCCGGTGGTGTATTCGTACAGGGTGATGTTGTCCAGGTAGGACACCACCGAGATCAGGTCGGACCAGACCCAGTACAGCGCCACGAGGAACACGCCGAACATGGTCAGGCGGGTCAGGCGCAGCGACTGCTGGTTGACCTGTTCGATGTCCAGCCCCGGTTCTCCCTGGGTTTCAATCGTGTTGCTGCCGTCGTCGCCTTGCGCCTGACGCTTGGCCAGGGCACGCTTGTAGGCCAGGCGCCGCGCCGCCACCGTCAGCCCGCGGATCAGAGCGGCTTCGACGACGATCCAGATCATCAGCAGGTAGAGGGTGTCGATCAGACGGTCGGTCAGCTTCAGCGCGGTGTAGTAGTAGCCGAAACCGACCGCGACGATCAGCGCGATCGGCAGCACGCTGAACAGCAGGCCGATCATCAGGCGCAGCGGCGGGGCGTTCTGGCTCGACGGGCCCTTGAGCAGCAGGCGGTTGAGGCGCCAGCTCATCAGGGCAAAGCAGGTCAGCACCACGAGGATGCCGAGGACGTCGTCGGCCAGCCGCGCCGGCTGGTGTTCGGCGACGCTGACCACAGCGACCAGGGCCATGACGATCAGGCCGAGGCGGCGGATCTCATCGCGCAGGAAGGCGACCTGCGGCCTCGACCAGCCGAAGTGCAGCTCCGCCACACGCCCCGGTGAGAGCATGCGATAGGCGCTGTAGAACACCAACCAGGCCTGAGCCATTTCATAAAGGGCGGCGCCAAGAACGTAATTCTGTCCGCGCGCGTCCATCTGCAGCAGGTAGCCGCATAGTGTCAGGAACAAGGCGCCGGGCAATGCCAGCAGCAGGTTGAGCAGCAGCGCCAGTGGGGTGTGCAGCTGGCTATCGTTGCGGAAGTGACCGATTTCTTCGCTCAGCGAGCTGAGCTTGGCCTCGATCTTCCGGCGCCACCAGAGCAGGGCGGCGATCAACAGCAGCAGCGGCAGGAAGAACAACGGGCGCTCCTTGAGCCCTGCCCCCAGTTCCTGCAGCGCGGACAGCCAAGGCATCGCCGCGAGCTGATTCTTCAAGCGCTGGGCGGCGCCCTGCAGCCAGTCGAAGTCCAGCGGCTTGTTGCTGGGAATCCAGAACATCTGCTCGTCGAGGGTATTGCGCAGCGCGCTGGCGGTGTCCTGCAGCTGCTTCTGGTTCAGCTGCAGGGTGATGGATGCGTTGAGCAGTGCATCCAGCTCGCGGTTGAGACGGTCGAGCAGCTCGCTACGGGTGGTCGCCAGTTCCAACAGGGTACGCCGCAGTTCAGGTGTGACCTCCTCTTCGTTCTGCTGGGCGAGCAGTTGGTCGACATAGGCGGCGGCATTGCCTGAGGCTTCACGACGCTGGTTCAGCTCGAACTGATAGAGGCGGATATCGGCGATTTCGTCGGCAAGATTCTTGTCCAGCTGCAGGCTCGGCAGCGCCTGCTTCTGCTGATAGAGGATGCGCGACAGCAGCAGGCTGCCTTCGAGCACGGCGATCTGCTCCTCCAGTGCCTGATCGGTCTGGTTGAGGGTGTCGAGCTGCTGGCGGGTCTGCAGGTTCTGCTGGTTGAGGCGGTTGAGGCGTTCGGTGGCACGCAACAGGTAATCGGACAGCTTGAGGTTTTCGGCGCTTTCGGCTGCGAGCAGTTTGTCCGAGCCCGCCTGCTGCACCCGTGCCGAGAACTCGGCGACGGTCTGCTCCGATTCGGCACGGCGCTTCTCGTTGATCAGCCCTTGCAGGGCCTGGGTGTCCTGCTCGGCACGGGCGATGCGCTCGGCCAGCAGGTCGCGGCGGGCCTTACCCAGGTCCTGCAGCAGGCTGTTGCCTGCCAGCTCCTGGCGGCGCAATTCAATCTGCGCCTCGAGCGAGGCGATCTCGGCATCGAGCAGTGCGCGGCGCTCTTCGCTCAGTGGCTTGCCCGATTCGCGGCCGCTCTTGAGCAGGTTGTTGATCTCCTGGATACGCGTCTGCGCCGTACCGATCTGCGCCTGGGCGCGTTCGGGGCGGGTCTGCGCCGAAATGATCATGCTGTTGGCGGCGCTGTACTGCTTCTGCCATTCCGCCAGTTCCTCGACCCGCGCGCCGAGACGCTGTTCCAGCGCCTCGACCGACAACTGGGCATGGCGCTCGGCGGGGTCCTGTTCAGGGCTGGCCTTGAGCCTTGCCAGTTCGCGCTGGGCTTCGGCGATTTCCTTCGGCGCCTGCGCCAGCTGCGTCTTCAGCTCGTCGAGGCGGGCCTTGCTGGTTTCGGTCTGCTCGACCATGCGTAGGGTTTGTTCGCCCAGCGATTGTTGGGCGGGCTTCGCTTCGCCTTCGGCACTGGACGGCGTGCCAGTGAGGCTGTCCAGCGATTGGGCATGCAAAGGGGCGACGATCAGGCAGAGCGTCGAGAGCAACAGCGTGCGCAGAAGTGACATGAGGGCAGTGACGTAGCGGATGACCGGAAAGAGCGGAAGTCTACGGACTGTGCCGGCCCAGCGCGAGTACCCGACAGTCGACCGGCAGATGAGCGGTGAGGCCGCGTCAGCCGGCGGCTGTACTGGCATCAGAACATCAGTTGCGGGCCGGGCTTGTCACCTTCGGGAAACTTCAGGCCGACCTTGCGCACTTCGCCAGCTTCCATGGCCGCCACGGTCCAGGTCAGGCCGTTCCATTCGACCTGATCACCCACCACCGGGCGACCACCGACCTCCTCGGCCATGAAGGAGCCGATGGTCTGCTCGCCATCCACCTCGCCGAGCTTGAGGCCGTAGAGCGCGGCGATGGCGCTGAGCTGGGCGTCGGCTTCGAGGATGAAGTCGCCGAAGAAGCGCAGGTCCTGGCCGCGCTTGGGCGCCTGGCTGAACAGCTTGCCGAGCGCCGGCAGGTCTTCTTCATGGCCGATCACGCAGAGGATGTCGCCGACCTGCAGCCGCGTGCTGCCGGACGGGTGCAGCAGCTCGGTACCACGAAACAGCGCAGCGATGCGGGTGCCCGGCGGCATCTTCAGTTCGCGCAGGGCGGCGCCGACGCACCATTTGGAGGCGCTCAAGCGGTAGATGAACAGCTCCCACTGGCTGGTGGTATGGACCTGCAGGCCGGTACGCGAGATCGGCAGTGGCGAGGGCGGAACCTCGACCTTGGCCTTTTTCGCCGCCCACGCCAGCGTCGAGCCCTGCAGCAGCAGGGACACCAGGACGATGAAGAACGCCACGTTGAAGAACAGCTGGGCATTTTCCAGTCCGGCCATCAGCGGAAACACCGCCAGGATCACCGGCACGGCGCCGCGCAGGCCGATCCAGGATATGAACAGCCGCTCGCGCAGATGGAAGCTGCGAAACGGCAGCAGGCTGACGAACACCGCGAGCGGGCGGGCGCAAAGGATCATCCACAGCGACAGCGCCAATGCCGGCACGGCGATCGGCAACAGATCGCTGGGCGTGAGCAGCAGGCCGAGCACGAGGAACATGCCGATCTGGCTGAGCCAGGCCAGGCCGTCGAACATGTGCAGGATGCCATGCCGGTTGCGGATCGGCCGGTTGCCCAGCAGCAGGCCGCAGACGTAGATCGCCAGGATGCCGCTGCCGCCGACCGCGCTGGACAGGGCGAAGATCATCAGGCCGCCGGCCACCGCCAGTAGCGGATAGAGCCCGTCGGCTACCGAAAGACGGTTGATCAGTTGCAGCAGCAACCAGCCACCGGCCAGGCCGAGCAGCGTACCGATGCCGAACTGCTGGACCAGCTTGAGCAGGAAGTCCCAGCTGAAGCCGGTCTGGCCGGCCAGCAGCATGTCGATCAGCGCCACGGTCAGGAACATGGCCATGGGGTCGTTGCTGCCCGACTCGATCTCCAGCGTCGAGCCGACCCGCTCGTTCAGCCCCTTGCCGTTGAGCAGGTTGAACACCACGGCGGCGTCGGTGGAGCCGACGATCGCGCCGATCAGCAGGCCCTGCAGCAAGGGCAGCTCGAATAACCAGGCGGCGGCCAGGCCGGTCAGGCCGGAGGTGATCGCCACGCCCAGGGTCGCCAGCGAGAACGCCGGTTTCAGGGCCACGCGGAAGGTTGCGGTACGGGTACGCATGCCACCGTCGAGGAGAATCACCGCCAGCGCCAGGTTGCTGATGACGAAGGCCAGCTGATAGTCCTCGAAGACGATACCGCCTACGCCATCGACCCCGGCAAGCATGCCGACGCCGAGGAAAATCACCAGGATCGGCACGCCGAGACGCGCCGAAAGGGAACTCATCAGGATGCTCGCCGCCACCAACAAGGCACCGATAAAGAACAGGTGGTTGATGTTGCCGACGTCCAAATGAAGTCTCCGTTAGAGATAGCTGCCGCGTGCCCATGCACGGGATATGCCAGCGATTCTAACCTGATGATTTGACAGCCTGTCAAAAAAACGCCCCGCAGGAGCGGGGCGCTGTTACAGCATGTGCGGCACGCTCTAGAACCAGGCGTCCTGCATCGTCAGGCAGGTGTCGTCGCGTGCTTCGAGGACGGCCAGCTCGTGCGCGCAAGCCGGCACTTCCCAGGTCAGAAAGTAGCGCGCGGCCTGCAGCTTGCCACGGTAGAAGTCAGCATCCGCCGAGTTGCCTTCGGCCAGTCCGCGTTCGGCGCGCAGTGCCTGCTCCAGCCAGCGCCAGCCGATCACTGCATGGCCGAACACCTTCAGGTACAGCGCCGAGTTGGCCAGCGCCTGGTTGACCTTGCCGGCTGCCAGATCGCCGAGCAGCGCCTGGGTCACGCTGGTCAGGCGGGCGATGTGCTGCTCCAGCGGCTGGCGCAGTGCGGTCAGCGAGTCGTACTCGGCGGCGCGTGCGCAGCTGGCCTGGATCAACCCGAGCAGCTGGCGCAGGCCGGCACCCTTGTTCTGCATCAGCTTGCGGCCGAGCAGGTCCAGCGACTGGATGCCGTGGGTGCCTTCGTGGATCGGGTTGAGTCGGTTGTCGCGGTAGTACTGCTCCACCGGATATTCGCGGGTGTAGCCATGACCGCCGAGAATCTGGATGGCCAGTTCGTTGGCCTTCAGGCAATACTCCGACGGCCAGGATTTGACGATCGGCGTCAGCAGGTCGAGCAGCTCGCCAGCGTTGCGCCGCTCCTCGTCGCTCTCGGCGGTGTGCTCGTCGTCCACCAGGCGTGCCGAGTACAGGCCGAGATCGAAGGCGCCTTCGACATAGGCCTTCTGCATCAGCAGCATGCGCTTGACGTCGGTGTGCTCGATGATCGGCACCTGGCTCGAGGCCGGGTCCTTGCCGTCCGGCAGGCGACCCTGCGGACGCTCGCGGGCGTAGTTCAGCGAGTAGAGGTAGCCGGCGTAGCCGAGCATGATCGCGCCCATGCCGACGCCGATGCGCGCCTCGTTCATCATCTGGAACATGTAGGCCAGGCCCTTGTGCGGCTCGCCTACCAGATAGCCGACGCAATTGCCGTTGTCGCCGAAGTTCAGCGCCGTGCTGGTGGTGCCGCGCCAACCCATCTTGTGGAACAAGCCGGCCAGCAGCACGTCGTTGCGCTCGCCCAGCGAGCCGTCGTCGTTGACCAGGAACTTCGGCACGATGAACAGGCTGATACCCTTCACCCCGGGCGGCGCGTCCGGCAGCTTGGCCAGCACCATGTGCACGATGTTTTCCGACAGCGGGTGGTCGCCGCCGGAAATGAAGATCTTGTTGCCCTTGAGGCGATAGCTGCCGTCACCGGCCGGTTCGGCGCGGGTGCGGATGTCCGACAGCGACGAGCCGGCATGCGGCTCGGTGAGCGCCATGGTGCCGAAGAAGCGGCCCTCGAGCATCGGCTGCAGGAAGCGCTGCTTCTGCTCGTCGGAGCCGAAGGCCTCGATCAGGTGCGAGGCGCCCATGCTCAGCATTGGATAGGAGCTGGTGGCGATGTTGGCCGACTGGAAATGCGCGAAGCAGGCCCGCGACAGCAGGTTCGGCAGCTGCATGCCTCCGTCGTCGAATCTGCGCTGCGCGTTGTGAAAGCCCGCCTCGATGAAGGCGTCCACGGCCGGCTTGACCTCGGGAATCAGCACCGCTTCGCCGTTGACGTACTGCGGCTCGTGCTCGTCGGACTTGCGGTTGTGCGGTGCGAAGTATTTCTCGGCGATGGTGCGCGCGGTGCCGATGGCGGCGTCGAAGGTTTCGCGGCTGTGATCGGCGAAGTGCTCGCGGCGGGTCAGCGCCTCGGCGTCCAGCACTTCGTAGAGTTCGAATGCCAGGTTACGCGGGCAGAGCAGGGTCTCGGTCATGGTCAACCTCCATTTTTATCGGCCCGAGTCTAAGGACCGCGGTTTTCCATTGCCTAGCTTCATCCATTGCACTGATGAAGCGTCAACACGGGGTCGCTCCATTCAGCCGAACAGCTGGCGCATGAGCGCGGCCAGTTCGCCATCGCCCAGGCCGGCGGCATCAAGATGGGTGAGGGCGGCCTCTCGATGGGTTGCCAGCTGCTGCTCTGCCGCCTGCTGGCCAAGCAGCGAGACCACGGTAGCCTTGGCCCGGTCCTGCTGGCAGTCCTTGCCGGTCTGTTCGGGCGTCAGGCCATCGGCGATATCGTCGAGCAGCTGAAACGCCAGGCCCAGTTCGTTGGCAAAGCCTTGCAGATAGCGTGTCCGCGTCCGCTCAGCCCCCGCGAGCAGGGCCGCAACTTCCAATGCGGCGGTGAACAGTGAGCCGGTTTTCAGCTGATTGGTGGCAATCACCGCATCGAGCTGCTGTGCTTCTTGTGCGTCATGCAGGTCGCGAAATTGCCCACTCACGAGGCCCTGCGCACCGACCGCTCGCGCCAGTGTGGCCACCGCGTCGTTGCGCTGCCTGGGGGTGAGCCTGGGCGCGGTGGCGGTTATGCCATAGGCATGGCTGAGCAGGGCCACTGAGGCGAGGACGGCGACATCCTCGCCGAAACGCAGATGAATGGTCGGCTGGCCGCGCCGCAGGCTGGCGTTGTCCATGCATGGCATGTCGTCGAGAAACAGCGAGGCGGCGTGGATCATCTCCAGCGCACAGGCCGGGTCCAGGCCGATATCGGGGTCAACGCCGAGATCTCCCAGCGCCAGCAGCAACAACAGTGGCCTGATTCGTTTGCCGGGAGCGAGGGTGCCTTCACGTAACGCCAGCGTGACCTTGTCCAGCTCCAACTCGGGTCGCGGCAGGCGCATGGCCAGGCGCTCGTCGACCTGTCGCCGCAGGCGCAGCAGGCTGTCGCATTGCGGAAGCGGGAGGGTGGAATTCTGCGTTTGCATGGCGGTGCCCTCGCTGGCGCCCCAGTTCGAGCACCAGGGTTGTGCAATGTTGTACAACGATTGGACGTTATGACAAAAACCTGTACAACTCGTTGCCATCGCATAGCACTTTTTTCAGGGCGTCACGTCCAAACAAGTCTTCCCGGAAGCCGATTTCCATGAGCAAACAATCGTTGGTCAACCGCAAAAACGATCATCTGGATATCGTCCTGGACCCGACGCGGGCAGCCGGTGCGACGGGTACCGGTTTCGGCGCATTTCGCTTTGAGCACTGCGCCCTGCCCGAGTTGCACCTTGATGAGATCGACCTGCATAGCGCGCTGTTCGGCCGCCAGCTGCGGGCGCCGCTGCTAATCAGCTCGATGACTGGCGGCGCCGCACGTTCTGCCGCGATCAATGCGCACCTGGCGGAAGCCGCGCAACACTTGGGTATCGCCATGGCTGTGGGTTCGCAGCGGGTTGCGCTTGAAACCGCGGGAGATCAGGGCCTGACCGGGCAGCTGCGCCAGCTGGCGCCGGACATCCTCCTGCTGGCCAACTTCGGTGCCGCGCAGCTGGTACGCGGCTACGGTGTGGACGAGGCGCGGCGCGCGGTCGAGATGATCGATGGCGATGCGCTGATCGTGCACCTGAACCCGCTGCAGGAGGCGGAGCAGCCGGGTGGCGACCGTGATTGGCGAGGCGTGCTGCGGGCGATCGAAGCGCTTGCCAGCCGCCTGGCTGCGCCTGTGGTGATCAAGGAAGTCGGTGCCGGCATATCCGCGACGGTGGCACGGCAGCTGGTCGACGCCGGTGTTGCCGCCATCGATGTCGCGGGGTCCGGCGGTACCAGCTGGGCCGCGGTGGAAGCCGAGCGCGCCAGCGATGTCAGTCAGCGCGCGATCGCCCAGGCCTTCGCCGATTGGGGCATCCCCACCGCGCACGCGCTGCAGGCCGTGCGCAAGGCCTGCCCGGAAACGCCGCTTATCGCTTCCGGTGGTATTCGCGACGGTGTGGCGGCGGCCAAGGCGATCTGCCTGGGCGCCGATCTGGTCGGGCAGGCAGCGGGCGTGCTGCAAGCCGCGATGCTGAGCAGTGAGGCGGTGGTCAAGCACTTCGAGGTGCTGATCGAGCAGCTGCGCATCGCCTGTTTCTGTACAGGTTCGGCTGGCCTGGCCGAGCTGCGGCAGGCGCGGCTGCTGCAAGTGCCCACTGCCTGATGCCGGGCGGAGCCGCCAGATGACTCATTTCGCGGCAATCGCGCCGCCCTTTCTCAGCCACCTGCGCGCGTTCGAAGCGGTCGTCTGGCAGCTGGTGCAGCGCGGTCATCGCGTCACCTTCGTTCAGCAGGCCGATGTCGCTGCGCTGTTGGAGCTGTCCGACGCCGGATTTACCGTCATCGGCGCCGATTCCCATCCGCCGGGTAGCCTGGCTGCGGTGGTCCGCCGCGCCACGCAACCGGGGCCGTTCGGCATTCGGCGGGTCATCGCCGACATGGCGGCGAGTACTGCACTGTTCTGTCGCGAGGCGCCGGACATGCTGCGTTCGCTGAAGGTCGACGCCGTGCTGGCCGATCAGATGGAGCCAGCGGGTGCGCTGGTGGCCGAGCATCTTGGCCTGCCGTTCGTATCCATCGCCTGCGCCTTGCCGTTCAATCGCGAGCCGCTGGTGCCCTTGCCGGTGATGCCTTGGCGCTACCGGGCGACTGACTGGGGCGAGCAGCTCAACCTGCACAGCAGTCGTGTCTACGACCGCCTGATGCGCCCCCACGCCGAGGTGATCCAGCACTACTGTCAGGCGTTCGGCCTGGCGCCGCGCTCGACCTTGAGCGAGTGCCTGTCGCCGCTGCTGCAGGTCAGCCAGACGGTGCCAGGCTTCGACTTTCCGCGCCGCCAGCTCCCGGCGAATTTTCATGCTGTCGGGCCGTTGCGGCGCCCGCTGGAAAACGAAGCCGAGCTGAACCTGCCAATCGATCCGACGCGGCCGTTCGTCTTCGCCTCGCTGGGCACCCTCCAGGGTCATCGCTACAGCTTGTTGCGCAATATCGCCCGCGCCTGCAAGCCGCTCGGCGTACAGCTGTTGATCGCACATTGCGGCGGGCTGAATGCCGCGCAATCGGCGCGGCTGCAGGGCGAGGGCGCGCATTGGGTCACCGACTTCGCGCCCCAGCGGGCGGCATTGGCCATGGCTGCGGCGGTCATCACCCACGCCGGGCTGAATACCGTGCTCGATGCCCTGGAGGCCGGTGTGCCGATGCTGGCGCTGCCGATTGCCTTCGATCAGCCGGGTGTCGCAGGGCGTATCGAACATGCCGGCGTCGGCCTGCGCCTGCAGCCGCAACTGGCGAGCCCGGCGCGGATCGGCCACGCATTGCAGCGGCTGTTGAACGAAGGCGAGTTTCGCCAGCGGGCGGCGCAACTGGGAGCAGAAGTGCGTGAGGCCGGTGGTGCGGTGCGTGCCGCCGAGCTGATCGAGGCTGCGCTCGGGACAGATGGACTACGACCGGAGGTGGCGAGTGGCGCTTGATGCGGACCTGATCCTGGTTGGCGGCGGGCTGGCCAACGGGCTCCTGGCCCTGCGCCTGCGTCAGCAGCGGCCCGATCTGCGCCTGCTGCTCGTCGAGCAGGGCGACACCCTGGGCGGCAATCACACCTGGTCCTTTCACCAGCACGATCTGACGCCGGCTCAGCACCGTTGGCTGGAGCCCATGGTGGGCAAGCGCTGGCCCGGCTATGAAGTGATCTTTCCCGACCTGCAGCGCCGGCTGGGCAGCGGTTACGCGAGCATCTTCTCGGAGCGCTTTCACCAGTACCTGATGCCAGAACTGAGCGATGGCGTGCGTTTGCGCACGACCGTCGCCAGCGTGGAGTCACAAAGGGTGCGTCTGGGCTCGGGGGACATCCTGCAGGCCGGCGCCGTGATCGATGGACGCGGCGTGCGGCGGACCGATCAGCTGGCGCTGGGCTTCCAGAAGTTTCTCGGCCAGGAGCTGCGTCTGCAGCAGCCCCATGGCCTGCAGGTGCCGATCATCATGGACGCCAGCGTCGCCCAGAAAGACGGCTATCGCTTCGTCTACGTGCTGCCGCTCAGCGTCGACAGCGTGCTGATCGAAGACACCTACTACGCCGACGGCGATGCGGTGGCGCCGGAGGCTCTGCGCGCCAATATCCAGCGCTACGCCGAGGGCCGCGGTTGGGCGATCCGCGAGGTGCTGCGCGAGGAGCAGGGCGTGCTGCCCATCGTGCTGTCCGGCGATATCGCGGCGTTCTGGGGCGAGGCGCGTGGCGTGCCGCAGAGCGGACTGTCGGCCGCGCTGTTCCACCCCACCACGGGCTATTCGCTGCCCGATGCGGTGCGCCTGGCCGACCACCTGGTCGCCCTCGATCGCTGGGATGCAGGCAGCCTGTTCGCCGCGATTCGCGACTATTCCACGCTGCAGTGGCGCCGGCGCGGCTTCTTCCGCCTGCTCAATCGCATGCTGTTCATGGCCGGCCCGGCGGATCGCCGCTGGGCGGTGATGCAGCGTTTCTACCGGCTGCGCGAACCGCTGATCCAGCGCTTCTATGCGGCCGAGCTGACTGCCTGGGACCGCTTGCGCATCGTCTCGGGCAAACCTCCCGTGCCGGTGGGCGAGGCGCTGCGGGCGCTGGCCGCCAGCAATCTGCACAAGGACAGACGATGAACCAGGCAACAGGCGGTGTGAGGCGGGCGGTGGTGATCGGTGCCGGTTTCGGCGGGCTGGCGTTGGCGATCCGCCTGCAGCGCGCCGGCGTCCAGACGACGCTGCTGGAGAAGCGCGACAAGCCGGGCGGCCGCGCCTACGTCTACCGCGACCAGGGCTTCACCTTCGACGCCGGGCCGACGGTGATCACTGATCCGCCGGCGCTGGAAGAACTCTTCAGCGGCGCCGGCAAGCGCATGGCCGACTACGTCGAGCTGCTGCCGGTCAGCCCCTTCTACCGGCTGTGCTGGGAGGACGGTTACAGCTTCGATTACGTCAACGATCAGGTCGAGCTGGACCGGCAGATTTATGCGCTCAACCCCCGTGACGTCGCCGGCTATCAGCGCTTTCTCGCCTATTCGCGCGCGGTGTATGAAGAGGGCTACGTCAAACTCGGCACCGTGCCCTTCCTGTCGTTCCGCAGCATGATTGGCGTCGCTCCGCAGCTGGCCAAGCTGCAGGCCTGGCGCAACGTGTACAGCATGGTGGCCAAGTTCGTGGAGAACGACCGGCTACGGCAGGCGCTGTCCTTTCACTCGCTGCTGGTCGGCGGCAACCCCTTCGAAACCTCGTCGATCTACGCGCTGATTCATGCGCTGGAGCGCCAGGGCGGCGTCTGGTTTCCGCGCGGCGGTACCGGTGCGCTGGTACAGGGGATGGTCCGGCTTTTCGAGGACCTGGGCGGCAAGCTGGAGCTGAACGCCGAGGTGGCGCGCATCGAGCTGACCGAAGGGCGGGCGAAGGCGGTGATCACGGGTGACGGTCGGCGCTTCGATACCGATGCGGTCGCCTCCAACGCCGATGTGGTCAACACCTACAAGCAGCTGCTCGGGCATGAGCAGCGTGGTCGCGATGAGGCCAAACGGCTCTCCGGCAAGCGTTTCTCGATGTCGCTGTTCGTCATCCATTTCGGCCTCAAGCGCCGCCATGAGCACCTGCAACACCACACGGTGTGTTTCGGCCCGCGCTATCGCGAGCTGATCGACGAGATATTCAAGCGCGAAACGCTGGCCGATGATTTCTCCCTCTACCTGCACGCGCCCTGCGTGACCGATCCGTCGCTGGCACCGGAGGGCTGTGCCAGCCACTACGTGCTGGCGCCGGTGCCACACCTGGGCACGGCAGATATCGATTGGGCGGTGGAGGGGCCAAAATACCGCGACCGCATTTTCGACTACCTCGAGCGGCACTATATTCCCGGTCTGCGCGGTGATCTGGTGACCCACCGCATCTTCACGCCGCACGATTTCCGCGACAAGCTCAACGCTCATCTCGGCTCGGCGTTTTCGCTGGAGCCGATCCTTACCCAGAGCGCCTGGTTCCGCCCGCACAACCGTGATGACGTGATTCCCAACCTCTATATCGTCGGCGCCGGTACCCATCCGGGCGCTGGAGTTCCGGGCGTCGTAGGTTCGGCCAAGGCCACTGCCGGGCTGATGCTGGAGGACTTCCTATTGAAGGAGCAGGCCGGATGAACGACAAGGTCGTCGATCACTCGACCCAGGCGATCAACGTCGGCTCCAAGAGCTTCGCGGCGGCGGCCAAGCTGTTCGACGAGCGCACCCGCCAGAGCGCCGTGATGCTCTACGCTTGGTGCCGTCACTGTGATGACGTGATCGACGGGCAGACGCTGGGGCATGGTCAGGTCGAGGGTGATCGATCGACTGGCGAGGCGCGGTTGGCCGAGCTGGTTGGCCTGACCGAACGCGCCTATGCCGGCGAGCCGATGAGCGATCCGGCTTTTGCGGCGTTCCAGCAGGTGATTCAGCGTCACCAGATCCCCAGTGAGTACCCGCTGGAGCATCTGGCCGGCTTTCGCATGGATGTACAGGATTACCAGTACCGGACCCTCGACGACACCTTGCTCTACTGCTACCGGGTTGCCGGCGTGGTGGGGCTGATGATGGCGCGGGTGATGGGCGCCGAAGCAGAGCCGACGCTGGATCGCGCCTGTGATCTGGGCTTGGCCTTTCAGCTGACCAATATCGCCCGCGATATCGTCGAGGATGCGCAGATCGGGCGCGTCTACCTGCCGGCCGAGTGGCTGGCCGAAGTGGGCATCCCTGAAGATGAGGTCGCGCTACCTGAGCATCGTGCGGCATTGGCCACGCTGGCAGCGCGACTGGTGGATCTGGCCGAACCCTACTATCAATCAGCATCTCAGGGCTTGCGGGACCTGCCGTTACGCTCGGCCTGGTCGATCGCCACGGCGCATGGCGTCTACCGGCAAATTGGCGTCGAGGTGAAGGCTCGGGGCGCGGCGGCATGGGATACGCGCGTCTCGACCAGCAAAGGGCAGAAGCTGCAGTTTCTGCTGGGGGGTGGTGTGCTGGCGCTGGCCTCGCGGCGGATGCAGGTCAGGCCGCGTCCTGTCGATCTCTGGAGACGTCCTCGCTAGATGCACTCTGGTGCTTGCGCAACGGCCCGTCGTGCAGCTCGCGCAGCTGGCGCTTGAGCACCGGCAGCGGCGGCGCGTAGAGGAAGCCGAAGGACACGCAGCGCTCCTTGCCTTCCACCGCATGGTGCATGCGGTGCGCCTGATACAGCCGCTTGAGATAACCGTTGCGCGGCACATAGCGCAGCGGCCAGCGATGATGGACCAGCCCGTCATGGGCGACGAAGTAGAGAAAGCCGTAGGCTGTCATCCCGGCGCCGATCCATTCCAGCGGGTGATAACCGGCCGTGCCGAGGGCGATCAGCAGGATCGCCACGCCAGCGAACACCACCGCATACAGGTCGTTCTTCTCGAACCAGCCGCTGCGTGGCTCGTGGTGCGACTTGTGCCAGCCCCAGCCCCAGCCGTGCATCACGTACTTGTGTGCCCACCAGGCAAAGACTTCCATGCCGGCCAGGGTGGCGAGGAAGACGAGCGTATTGGTCAGTGGGCTCATGGCGGCGTTCCGTGTGACGTGCGGTCGATTCTACGCTCCGTCACGGCGGCTCAGGGCTCGCCGCGACGGACTGCGTAATGACTCAGGCCCGCCAGCCGGCCGCAAGTTCACGGGTCAGCTGGCCGGCCGGGATCTCCCGGCAGCCGCTGACGTTCTGCCCGGCCCACAGCGGCGTGCAGTGATCCAGGCCCTGCTTCTCGGTCTGGGCGCGCAGCGCGCCGATGGCGTTGCCGGCCAGCGGGAAGGGCGGCACGCCTTCGGGTAGCGGGCCCAGTTCGCGCATGATGCGGTTGACGATGCCGCGCGCCGGGCGCCCGCTGAACAGGGTGGTCAGCGCGGTATGCGCTGCCTGCGGGCTCTTCAGCGCGGCGCGATGCAGCGCATTGGTACGGCTCTCCGGGCACAGCAGATAGGCCGAGCCCAGTTGCACGCCAGCGGCACCGAGGTTCTGCGCCGCGGCCACGCCCCCGGTGTCGGCGATGCCGCCGGCAGCGACCACCGGCACATCCAGCGCGGCGACCAGTTGTGGCAGCAGCGCGAAGGTGCCGAGCTGGGTGGTCAGGTCCTCGCTGAGAAAGATGCCGCGGTGACCGCCGGCTTCCAGGCCCTGGGCAATCACCAGGTCGACGTCGTGCTGCTGCAGCCAGAGGCCTTCGGCGACCGTTGTCGCGCTGGAGGCGATCTTCGCCCCGGTGGCCCGGGCGCGCTGCAACAGTTCGGGGCTAGGCAGGCCGAAGTGGAAGCTGACCAGCGCCGGCTTGTGCCGCTCCAGCACCTCGGCCATGGCCGCGTCGAACGGCTGGCGGGTGGCACCGGCGGGAATGCCTGCCGGGTCGATGTCGAATTCGGCGAAGAGCGGTGCCAGCATCCGGTGCCAGGCGTCGAAGGCCGTCGGGTCGGCGGCCGGCGTCTGGTGGCAGAAGAAATTGACGTTGTACGGTCGGTCGGTCAGCGCCTTGATGGCGGTCAGCTCGGCGTCCAGCGCCTCGGCATTGAGCATGCCGGCCGGGATCGAGCCCAGCCCGCCGGCCTCGCAGACAGCCGCGGCCAGCAGATGATTCTGCGCACCGGCCATGGGCGCCTGGATGATCGGGTGCTCGATGCCGAAAAGATCGCGCAGGTCCATGAGGTCAGCTCCGTTCAGTCGTCGTGGGGCGCCACTGTAGCCCGTGTCGGTGGCCGGGGAAAACGACGCCGGTCATGCCGGACCTGCGCGGCGCAAGGCGGACGGGTAAACTGCGCGGCTCTCGAGGAGGATCAGATGAACTACCGCCACGCCTTCCATGCCGGCAACCACGCCGATGTGCTCAAACACCTGGTGTTGAGCCGGATCTTCGCCCTGCTGTCGCGCAAGGAGGCGCCCTTCGCCTACCTCGACAGCCATGCCGGCGTCGGCCTCTACGATCTGGCCGGCGACCAGGCCAGCCGCACCGGCGAGTGGCTGCAGGGCATCGCCCGCATCTGGCAGGCTGAGGCGCACCCGGCGCTGCTCGATGACTACCTCGGCGTGATCCGCCAGCTCAACCCGGACGGGGCGCTGCGCTATTACCCCGGCTCGCCGGAGCTGGCGCGGCAACTGACCCGCGAGCAGGATCGTCTGCAGCTCAACGAAAAGCATCCCGAGGACGGCGCGCTGCTCAAGGACAACATGGCCGGCGACCGCCGCGTGGCCGTGCACCGAGGCGAGGGCTGGCATGTGCCGCGGGCCTTGATGCCGACGCAGGAAAAGCGCGTGGTACTGCTGATCGATCCGCCGTTCGAACAGGCCGACGAATTGAGCCGCTGCGTCACGGCAATGAAGGAAGCGCTGGGGCGCATGCGCCAGACCATCGGCGTGATCTGGTATCCGATCAAGGACGAGCGCCAGCTCAAGCGCTTCTATCAGGACCTGGCGCGCAGCGGGGCGCCCAAGTTGCTGCGTGCCGAACTGTTCGTCCACCCCGCCGACGACGCCAGCCGCCTGAGCGGTTCGGGTCTGGCCATCGTCAACCCGCCGTGGGGGCTGGAGAATGAGCTGCGTGAGCTGTTGCCGTGGCTGGCCGAGCAGCTGGCGCAGAGCCAGGGCAGCTGGCGGCTGGACTGGCTGATCGAGGAGGCCTGAGTCGCGGAGATCGCCACCCGGTGGACGTCCACACCGTGGATCGATAAAGCGCGATCCACCCTACGCAGACGCCGGGATTCGTAGGGTGGATGTCGCTTTTCACATCCACCGTCACGGGTCCGCAGCCACACCATGCGTCAGAACAACCTGAGCGGCTCTTCCTGCAGCGCCGATATCTGTTCGCGCAGGATCAGCACCTGGTCGCCCCAGTAACGCTCGCTGCCGAACCAGGGAAAGCTCATCGGAAAGGCCGGATCGTCCCAGCGGCGGGCGAGCCAGGCGCTGTAGTGCATCAGCCGCAGCGCGCGCAACGCCTCGATCAGCGGCAGCTCGCGCGGGGCGAAATCATGGAATTCGTTGTAGCCGTCGACCAGTTCGGCCAGCTGACCAAGACGTTCATGGCGCTTGCCGGCGAGCATCATCCACAGGTCCTGCACCGATGGGCCCATGCGGCAATCATCGAGGTCGACCAGATGAAAGGCATCGTCGCGGGCGAGGATGTTGCCCGGGTGGCAATCGCCATGCAGGCGGATCGGGGTGAAGTTGGTGCTGGCGAAGACGTCTTCGACCCGCTTGAGCAGATCGCGTGCCACCGACTCGTAGGCCGGCAGCAGGCTTTTGGGCACGAAGTCACCTTGCAGCAAGCTGTTCAGCGAGTCGTGGCCGAAATTCTGTACGCCCAGGGTTTCGCGATGCTCGAACGGCCGGTTTGCACCTATCGCATGCATCCGCCCCAACAGCTGGCCGAGGCGATAGAGCTGGTCGAGATTGCCTGGCTCCGGTGCGCGGCCTCCTCTACGTGGAAATAGCGCAAAACGGAAGCCCGCGTGCTCGAATAGTGTTGTGCCGTTGCGTTCCAGCGGCGCCACCACCGGCACCTCGCGCTCGACCAGTTCCAGGCTGAACTGGTGCTCCTCGAGAATCGCCTCGTTGCTCCAGCGACCGGGACGGTAGAACTTGGCGATCAGTGGTGTTTCGTCTTCGATGCCCACCTGATAGACGCGGTTCTCGTAGCTGTTGAGCGCCAGCACGCGGGCATCGCTGAGATAACCGATGCTTTCCACAGCGTCGAGGACCAAGTCCGGCGTGAGTGTATCGAAGGGATGAGACATGACCGGCTCCGCAGAATAGACCGATCAGTGTATTGCACCGGGGCTTTTAAACAACCGCGCGTCCGCCGCTATCAGTCGCCTGGCTTGGGCGTGCGTGCCAGGCAGTAGACGTCCACTCGAACCGCACCCGCACGCTTGAGCAGTCGCGCCAGCGCCTCGGCGGTCGCACCGGTGGTCAGCACGTCGTCGATCAGCGCCAGATGGCGGCCCTTGATGTCGTTGCCCGGCGCCAGGCAAAACGCCTGGCGCAGATTTCGCCGTCGCGTGGCGGCGTCCAGTTGCTGCTGCGGGGGCGTATCGACGACGCGTTCCAGCAGATGCTCGTCGACCGGCAGTTTCAGCGCGCCGCCCAGCCACTGGGCGAGCATCTGCGCCTGATTGAAGCCGCGTTGGCGCAGGCGTCGGCGGGCCAGCGGCACCGGCACGAGAAGATCAGGCTGCGGCAGCCCGTCGGTGAAGGCGTGCTGCAGATGCAGCCCCAGCCGCTCGCCAAGCAATCGCCCAAACGGCCAGCGCGCCTGATGCTTGAAACGGGTGATCAGCGCATCCACGGGAAAGGCGAAGCGCCAGGGCACCTCGACGTGGTCATAGCTTGGCGGCCTTTTCTGGCATTCGCCGCAGGCCAGCCCGTGTGTCGGCAGTGGCACGGCACAGGTTGCACACCGGCCATCGAGCCAGGGCAGTTCGGCTTCGCAAGGGCCGCACAGTGGGTGACCGTCGCAAGGTTCATCGCACAGCAGGCAGTGCTGTATATTAATTGACCAGTTGTAAACCATGATTCCTTTCCTGGTTGACAGCGTATCGAGCTTGGCTAAACATTCCGCATCCGTGCCAGGCCGCCGAGCCGCTATTAATTACAAGGAATGCCCATGAGCGCCACCTCCGCCTCCATTACGCGTCACGATTGGACCCTCGCCGAGGTCAAGGCGCTCTTCGAGCAACCCTTCAACGATCTGCTGTTCCAGGCGCAGACCGTGCACCGTCAGCACTTCGATGCCAACCGCGTGCAGGTGTCCACGCTGCTGTCGATCAAGACCGGCGCCTGCCCGGAAGACTGCAAGTACTGCCCGCAATCCGGCCATTACAACACCGGCCTGGACAAGGAAAAGCTGATGGAGGTGCAGAAGGTGCTGGAGGCGGCGGCCGAAGCCAAGGCCATCGGCTCGACGCGCTTCTGCATGGGCGCCGCCTGGAAGCACCCGTCTGCCAAGGACATGCCCTACGTGCTGAAGATGGTCGAAGGGGTCAAGGCCATGGGCCTGGAAACCTGCATGACCCTCGGTAAGCTCGATCAGGAGCAGACCAAGGCGCTGGCAGTAGCAGGCCTGGACTACTACAACCACAATCTTGATACCTCGCCGGAGTACTACGGCAACATCATCACCACCCGCACCTATGGCGAGCGTCTGGAGACGTTGAGCTACGTGCGCGAGGCGGGGATGAAGATCTGCTCCGGCGGAATTCTCGGCATGGGCGAGTCGCTGGACGATCGCGCCGGCCTGCTGATCCAGCTGGCCAACCTGCCTGAGCACCCGGAATCGGTGCCGATCAACATGCTGGTCAAGGTCAAGGGCACCCCGTTGGCCGAAGAGCAGGACGTCGACCCGTTCGACTTCATCCGCATGCTAGCCGTAGCGCGGATCATGATGCCGAAATCCCATGTGCGGCTGTCCGCCGGACGCGAGCAGATGAACGAGCAGATGCAGGCCTTGGCCTTCTTCGCTGGTGCCAACTCGATCTTCTACGGCGAGAAGCTGCTGACCACCGCCAATCCGCAGGCGGACAAGGACATGCAGCTGTTCGCGCGTCTGGGCATCAAGCCGGAAGAGCGCCACGAGCATGCCGACGAAGTACACCAGGCGGCCATCGAGCAGGCGCTGATCGAACAGCGCGACAGCAAGCTGTTCTACAACGCCGCGGTCTGATGATCGGGTCCGGTGGATGAGTGCGGCATCGGTTGCACGCGTCCGCCGCTGGCCTGGCCAACCCATTTGCAGGCTGGATGACCCGCGCGTGGTCAACCACCTCCTCTCGGTGCACCCATGAGCTTCGATCTCTCCGCCCGTCTCGCCGAGCGCCGCGCGGCCCATCTCTATCGTCAACGTCCGCTGCTGGAAGCGCCGCAGCAGCCGGAGGTGATGGTCGATGGCGACCGCCTGCTGGCGTTCTGTTCCAACGACTATCTGGGCCTCGCCAATCATCCCGAGGTGATTGACGCCATGCAGCAGGGCGCTGCGAAGTGGGGTGTGGGCGGCGGCGCCTCGCATCTGGTGATCGGCCACAGCATGCCGCATCACCAGCTCGAGGAAGCCCTTGCCGAATTCACCGGCCGACCACGGGCGCTGCTTTTTTCCACCGGTTATATGGCGAATCTGGCTGCGGTGACGGCGTTGGTCGGGCAGGGCGATACGGTGCTGCAGGATCGCCTCAATCACGCCTCCCTGCTCGACGCCGGTTTGCTCTCCGGCGCGCGCTTCTCGCGCTACCTGCACAACGATGCCGAAAGCCTCGCCAAGCGCCTGGAGAAAGCCAGCGGCAATACTCTGGTGGTGACCGATGGCGTATTCAGCATGGACGGCGATCTCGCAGAACTGCCGGCGATTTGTGCCACGGCGAAGCAGCGTGGCGCCTGGGTGATGGTCGACGATGCCCATGGCTTCGGTCCGCTGGGCGCGACGGGCGCCGGCATCGTCGAGCATTTCGGTCTGGGCATGGATGACGTTCCGGTACTGGTCGGTACGCTGGGCAAGGCGTTTGGCACCGCAGGCGCCTTTGTCGCCGGTAGCGAGGCGCTGATCGAAACGCTGATCCAGTTCGCGCGACCGTACATCTACACCACCAGCCAGCCGCCTGCGGTGGCCTGTGCCACACTCAAAAGCCTGGAGCTGCTGCGCAGCGAAGGCTGGCGCCGAGCGCATCTGAACCGGTTGGTCGCGCGTTTCCGCGAGGGCGCGCAGCAGATCGGACTGACGCTGATGGACAGTCCGACGCCGATCCAGCCGGTGCTGGTGGGCAGCAGCGAACGGGCGTTAAGGCTGTCGGCATTGCTGCGCGAACGCGGCATCCTGGTCGGCGCCATTCGCCCGCCGACCGTTCCGGCCGGCAGCGCACGGTTGCGGATCACCTTCACCGCAAGCCACAGCGATGCGCAGCTCGAGCGCCTGTTGGAGGCGCTGGCCGAGTGCTGGGCCTTGTTGCCCAAGGAGAGCGACGATGCGTGATCGACTGATTCTTCTGCCAGGCTGGGCGTTCGGCCCGGCTGCTCTGGAGCCCCTGGCCGAGCTGTTGCGTGATCGTGAGCCGCGGCTGCAGGTCGACATTGTCCCGCTGCCGGCGCTGGAACGACCAGATGCCTGGCTCGACGAGCTGGATGCACGGCTGCCCGTCGACAGCTGGATAGCGGGCTGGTCCCTGGGCGGAATGCTGGCCACGCAGCTGGCAGCACGCCGTGGCGACAACTGCCCTGGCCTGATCACCATCTGTAGCAACCCCTGCTTCCGCAGCCGTGACGACTGGCCGACGGCGATGCCTGCCGAAGTGTTCGATGCCTTCGAGGAGGCCTTCCTCCTCGGGCCGGATGACACGCTCAAGCGCTTCAGCCTGCTGTGCAGTCGCAGTGCCTACGATCCGCGCACGCTGGCGCGGCAACTGCAGGTTAGCCTGCTCGAGCAGCCGCAGGCGGTGTCGGCCGCGGGTCTGCGCCTGCTCGCCGAGCTGGACGGCCGCGAGGCGCTGCAAGGTTATGTGGGGCCACAGCTGCATCTGTTCGCCGATGGTGATGCGCTGGTGCCGTCTTCAGCGGCAGATGCGCTGCTGGCCTGTCTGCCGGATGTGGAAGTCGATGTGCTGGCCAATGCCAGCCACGGCCTGCCGCTGGAGCGTGCCGACGACGTGGCGACGGCAATGCTGGCGTTTATGGGTGATGGCGAGGATGACTGAAGCATCGCTCAGCGAGCGTTCGCCGGCGCAGTTGCCTGATAAGCGCCAGGTCGCGGCATCGTTTTCCCGTGCTGCGGGCAGTTACGACAGCGTCGCCGCGCTGCAGCGACAGGTCGGCAATCAATTGCTGGCCCGACTGCCCTCCACTCGGCAACCCGGCCGCTGGCTCGATCTCGGCAGCGGCACCGGCTACTTCTCCCGCGTCCTGGCTGCGGCCTTTCCGGAGGCCGATGGCCTGGCACTGGATATCGCCGAGGGCATGCTGCGCCATGCACGGCCGCAGGGCGGCGCACGGCATTTCGTCACCGGTGACGCCGAGCGGCTGCCGCTGCGTGATGGCACTGTCGACCTGATCTATTCGAGCCTGGCCCTGCAGTGGTGCGAGGATTTCGCCAGCGTGCTGAGCGAAGTGCGGCGGGTGCTGCGTCCGGGCGGCATCTTTGCCTTCACCAGTCTGTGCAGCGGTACCCTGCAGGAGCTGCGGGACAGCTGGCAGGCGGTGGACGGCTTCGCTCACGTCAACCGCTTCCGCTCGCGGGAGGCCTACCAGACGCTGTGTAGGGGCTGCGGTCTTGGATTGGCGAGTCTCGAAGTGCGCCCGGAAGTGCTGCATTTCCCCGATCTGCGCCAGCTGACCCATGAGCTCAAGGCGCTGGGGGCGCACAACCTGAATCCGGGTCGCCCGGATGGACTGACCGGGCGTGCACGCATCCGCGCGCTGGTCGAGGCCTACGAAGGATTCCGCCGTCCCGAGGGGCTTCCGGCGACCTACCAGGTGATCTACGGCATTCTGCACAAGGAGCCATGATGCATCGCGCTTTCTTCATTGCCGGCACCGATACCGATGTTGGCAAGACCACTATCGCCGCGGGCCTGCTGTATGCAGCGCGCCTGGCGGGGTTGTCCACCGCGGCGGTGAAGCCGGTCGCCTCAGGCTGCGAAAGGACCGAGCAGGGTTTACGTAACAGCGATGCGCTGGCCCTGCTGGCCGAATGCAGCCTTGCGCTGGACTATGCGACGGTCAATCCGTTCGCGTTCGAGCCGGCCATTGCCCCGCATATAGCCGCCCGCGAAGCGGGTGTCGAACTGACCGCCGCTCGTCTGATCGAGGCCGTGCAACCGGTAATGGCCCGGCAGGCCGGCGTCACTCTGGTCGAGGGCGCGGGAGGCTGGCGAGTCCCGCTGAATGCGCGTGAGCATCTGTCGGCATTGCCCGCGGCGCTGGGTTTACCGGTCATTCTCGTAGTAGGGGTGCGCTTGGGTTGTATCAACCATGCGCTGCTCAGTGCTGAAGCGATCGCCCGCGACGGGCTGGCGCTGGCTGGCTGGGTGGCGAATATCATCGACCCTGCCACGTCGCGGCTGGATGACAACCTCGCCACGCTCGCTGAGCTGCTACCGGCACCCTGCCTTGGCCAGGTGCCTCGCCTCGCTGCGCCAACGGCGCGTCAGGTCGCGCGCTACCTGACGTTGCCCGCGTTGCAGCCGGTGTGAGCGGACGCGCATTGCGGCGACTCGCGCCTTGCGGTACGTGTCGGCATCTGCTTGAATGCTGGCAACCTGATAGCGCGTGGAGTCACCATGCAAATCACCAATAACCTTCTGGGCGCGGGCCTCAGTGCCTACCAGGGCGGTCAGCAGCGCGTCGAGCAGGCCGCTTCTTCCATCGCCTCCGCCAACGCGCCAGTGCTGGGCAACTCCCAGGCGGTCACCGAAATCGCCGAAATCACCGAGCAGCTCATCCAGTTGAAGGTCGGTGAACACAGTGCCAAGGCAGGTGCCCGTATGATCCAGAGCGCTGACGAAGTCCTCGGCACGCTGATCGATACCCAGGCCTGATCGCGTCCTCCGGCGCTCATCGATTCTCCTTGCTGATTCGAGTCGTCATTCATGCGCTCGGCCAGCTTCGCTTTTCTCCTTCCTGCATCTTCGTTCCTGCCAGTCAGCTCGGCAGGCGCCGGGCTTGCTGCGTCTTTGCAACATCAGAGTTCCTATTCCCGAATTTCGCCAGGCGTGGCCTTCGCTCGACCTGAATTTGGCTGATTCAGCCGATAAGTGGTGCCCTGTTCCGCGCTTGACATCGCTCAGGTCGAAACGTATGTTTCAAACGCCTGTTTGACCCTTCGGGCTGGTAGTCCGACGGTCGAAATCGAATTCAGATGGCTGGGTCGCCCGGTCAGCTTGTTACAAGAACTCACCGCTGAGGTTTACGCTATGCCCGACTACAAGGCCCCCTTGCGCGATATCCGTTTCGTACGTGACGAGCTGCTCGGCTACGAAGCGCACTATCAGAGCCTTCCGGGATGTGAAGACGCCACCCCGGACATGGTCAACGCGATTCTCGATGAGGGCGCGAAGTTCTGTGAGCAGGTACTCGCTCCGCTGAATCGCGTCGGCGACATCGAAGGCTGCACCTGGAGCGAGTCGGGCGTGAAGACGCCGACCGGTTTCAAGGAAGCTTATGAGCAGTACGTGGCAGGCGGCTGGCCGAGCCTGGCCCATGACGTCGACCACGGCGGTCAGGGTCTGCCCGAGTCCCTCGGTCTGGCGATCAGCGAAATGATCGGTCAGGCCAACTGGTCCTGGGGCATGTACCCCGGCCTGTCTCATGGCTGCATGAACACCATCGCTACCCACGGTACCGACGATCAGAAGCACACCTATCTGAGCAAGCTTGTGTCCGGCCAGTGGACCGGCACCATGTGCCTGACCGAGCCGCACTGCGGTACCGATCTGGGCATGTTGCGCACCAAGGCGGAGCCCCAGGCCGACGGCAGCTACAAGCTGAACGGCACCAAGATCTTCATCTCCTCCGGTGAACACGACATGGCCGAGAACATCGTCCATATTGTTCTGGCTCGCCTGCCCGATGCTCCGGCTGGCACCAAGGGCATCTCTCTGTTCATCGTGCCCAAGTTCCTGCCCAACGCCGAAGGCGAGAAGGGCGAGCGCAACGGTGTGAACTGCGGATCGCTTGAACACAAGATGGGCATCCACGGCAACGCGACCTGCGTCATGAACTTCGACGGCGCCACCGGCTTTCTGATCGGTCCGCCGAACAAGGGCCTGAACGCGATGTTCACCTTTATGAACACCGCACGTCTGGGTACCGCACTGCAGGGTCTGGCACATGCCGAGATCGGTTTCCAGGGCGGCATCAAGTACGCTCGTGAGCGCCTGCAGATGCGTGCGCTGAGCGGCCCCAAGGCGCCGGAAAAGCCAGCCGACCCGATCATTGTGCATCCGGACGTGCGTCGCATGCTGTTGACCATGAAGGCGTTCGCCGAGGGCAACCGCGCGATGGTCTACTTCACCGCCAAGCAGGTCGACATCGTCAAGAACAGCCAGGATGAAGAGCAGAAGAAGCAGGCCGACACGCTGCTGGCCTTCCTCACGCCGATCGCCAAGGCGTTCATGACCGAAGTAGGCTTCGAAGCTGCCAACCACGGCGTGCAGATCTACGGTGGTCACGGCTTCATCGCCGAGTGGGGCATGGAGCAGAACGTGCGTGACGCGCGTATCTCCATGCTGTACGAGGGCACCACCGGTATCCAGGCGCTGGATCTGTTGGGCCGCAAGGTGCTGATGACCCAGGGCGAGGCGCTGAAGTCCTTCACCAAGATCGTGCACAAGTTCTGCCAGAACCAGGAAGGCAACGAAGCCATCAAGGAGTTCGTTACCCCCCTGAATCAGCTGAACAAGGAGTGGGGCGAGCTGACCATGAAGATCGGCATGGCCGCCATGAAGGATCGTGAAATGGTCGGTGCGGCGTCGGTCGACTACTGCATGTATTCCGGCTACGCCTGTCTCGCCTATTTCTGGGCTGACATGGCTCGGGTTGCTGCCGAGAAACTGGCTGAGGGCACCTCCGAGGAGGCGTTCTACAAGGCCAAGCTGCAGACCGCGCGATTCTACTTCCAGCGCATCCTGCCGCGTACCCGCATGCATGTCGACGCCATGCTGTCCGGTGCCGACAACCTGATGCAGATGGCTGAGGAAGACTTCGCTCTCGGTTACTGACGGGTTGAGGTTGTAAAGAAAAGCCGCTGCTTTGCAGCGGCTTTTTTGTGCCCAATCCAGACGTTGTATTGCTTTTGCCGCATCTTCGCCGGTATTTCGGCTGCACAACGGGTAGCAAGAAGGCAAAATGCTAGCTTTTCTCGGCAGCATGCCGGAGTTGCCGTGTCGCGTACCGTCCCGCCTCGCTTCAGCCATTTTCTCGCGCCATTGGCCCTGTTGCTCGGCGGAGAGGTCATCGCGCGTCAGGTTTCGCTGAACGAGTTCTTCACGTCGCTCTATAACGTCCTGCCGACCGTACTGCTGTTGCTCGGCGGTGCGCTTTGCATGATGTACGGCCGCATCCGCGAGCTGTTTCTGCTGCTCTGCGTCTATCTTGCCTATTTCCTCCTCGATATCCACGCCGATCACTACCGGGCGCATGGCACTCTGCTGGACGATGCTGCACTGACCTTTCATCTCTGCAGCTTGCTGCTGCCGCTGCTTTACGGCCTGTATGGCGTGTGGCGAGAGCGCAGTCACCTGGCGCAGGACGGCCTGGCCCGTGCCGCCGTGCTGTTTGCCGTCGGCGTCGTCGCCGTGGCGCTGGCAAAGCGGTTTCCGGAAGCGTTACATGCCTGGCTGGTGGTGATTCGCTGGCCCGCGCTCAAGGCCGACTGGCTACCGCTCATCCAGCTGGCGTATCCGGTGTTCCTCGTGGCGCTGGTATTGCTGATCGTCCAGTACCTTCGCCAGCCGCGACCTTCCCATGCGGCGCAGATCATCGCGCTGCTCGGCATTCTGCTGATGCTGCCGCAGACGTTCAGCCGCTATGCCGCCCTCAACATTCTGAGCAGCCATGTGCTGCTGATGCTGGTGACGGCAATCGCTCATGAGGCTTATCTCATGGCCTTTCGTGACGAGCTGACCGGCTTGCCTGGGCGTCGCGCTCTGAATGAGCGACTGCAGCGCCTGGGGCGGCAGTACGTGCTGGCGATGGCTGACGTGGACCACTTCAAGCGCTTCAACGATACCTATGGTCACGACGTCGGTGATCAGGTGCTGAAGATGGTTGCCAGCCGGCTGCGCAAGATCGGCGGCGGTGGGCGCGCCTATCGTTATGGCGGTGAGGAATTCACTTTGGTATTTCCTGGGCACAGTATCGAGGAGTGCCTGCCGCACCTCGATGCGGTACGCCAGTCGGTGGAGGCTTATGCCCTGCAGCTGCGTGACGCAGACAATCGGCCGAAGGATGATCGTCGCGGCCGTATGGCCCGGGGAGCGGCGTCGGCGAACCAGGTCTCGGTGACCATCAGCATCGGAGTGGCGGAGCGACAAGGCGAGCAGCGCAGTCCGGAAGAGGTGATCAAGGCCGCCGACCAAGCGCTGTACAGTGCAAAAAAAGCAGGAAGAAACTGTTTGCGAGCGCATGGCAGTGGCCGCGGCGCGGTGCGCATGGCCGAGCATTCGCGTTAGGGTTGCATCGGTATTGATAGTGACTGGTCAAAACTATCTGGTCATAAAAAGACGCTTAATCCTGTCCTGGTTATTCGGTTAGACTCGCTGGAAACGGCCCATAGTGGCCGCAACCCAGTGTCTTGCGAGGAACCTTGCCATGGCTGACTACCAAGCGCCGCTGCGCGACATGCGTTTTGTCCTGAATGAAGTCTTCGACGCGCCGAAACTCTGGCAGTCGCTGCCAGCGCTGGCCGAGGTGGTCGATGCCGAGACGGCCGATGCAATTCTCGAGGAAGCTGGCAAGATCACCGCCAACAGCATCGCGCCGCTCAACCGCAGCGGTGACGAAGAAGGCTGCCGCTGGGACGCCGGGGCGGTTTCTACGCCCGCCGGCTACCGCGAGGCTTATCAGCTATACGCCGAAGGCGGCTGGGTCGGTGTCGGTGGCGATCCGGCGTTCGGCGGGATGGGTATGCCCAAGGTCATCTCGGCTCAGGTTGAGGAGATGATGAACTCCGCCAGCCTGGCCTTCGGCCTCTATCCGATGCTGACGTCCGGCGCCTGCCTGTCGATCTACGCCCACGCCAGCGAGGAGCTCAAGCAGAAGTACCTGCCGAACATGTATGCCGGTGTCTGGTCCGGCTCCATGTGTCTGACCGAACCTCATGCCGGTACCGACCTGGGCATCATCCGCACCAAGGCCGAGCCGCAGGCAGACGGCTCCTACAAGATCAGCGGCACCAAGATATTCATCACCGGCGGCGAGCATGACCTGACCGAGAACATCATCCACCTGGTGCTGGCCAAGCTGCCGGATGCGCCAGCTGGCTCCCGCGGCATCTCGTTGTTCTTGGTGCCGAAGGTGATGGTCAACGAGGACGGTACCCTAGGTGAGCGCAACTCGCTGTCCTGCGGTTCCATCGAGCACAAGATGGGTATCCAGGCCTCGGCGACCTGCGTGATGAACTTCGACGGTGCCACCGGCTGGATGGTCGGCGAGCCGAACAAGGGCCTCGCAGCGATGTTCACCATGATGAACTACGAGCGTCTGGGCGTCGGTATTCAGGGCCTGTCGACTGGCGAGCGCTCCTATCAGAGCGCCATCGAGTATGCCCGCGAGCGTATCCAGAGCCGCGCACCGACCGGGCCGGTTGCGCAGGACAAGGCAGCCGATCCGATCATCGTGCATCCGGATGTACGCCGCATGCTGCTGACCATGAAGGCGCTGAACGAGGGTGGTCGCGCGTTCTCCAGTTATGTCGCGCTGCAGCTCGATATCGCCAAGTTCAGTGACGATGACGAGGCGCGACTGCGAGCCGAGGCGCAGGTGGCGCTGCTGACACCGGTAGCCAAGGCCTTCCTCACTGACATGGGGCTGGAAACCACGGTACATGGGCAGCAGATTTTCGGCGGCCATGGCTTCATCCGCGAGTGGGGCCAGGAGCAGCTGGTGCGTGACTGCCGCATTACTCAGATCTACGAGGGCACCAACGGCATTCAAGCGCTGGACCTGGTTGGGCGCAAGATCGTCGGCAGTGGTGGCACCATGTATCAGGCCTTCGTCGATGAAATTCGTGCATTCATCGCTGATGCCGCTCCAGAGCTGGCGGAGTTCACCGAGCCCCTCAAGGCTGCCATGGACAATCTGGATGAGCTGACCGCCTGGGTCATCGATCAGGCCAAGGTGAATCCGAACGAAATCGGCGCCGCCTCGGTGGAGTACCTGCACGTGTTCGGCTACACCGCTTATGCGTACATGTGGGCACGCATGGCGGCGACGGCATTCGCCAAACAGGATGAAGGCGACTTCTACCAGAGCAAGCTGGGAACCGCGCGTTTCTACTTTGCTCGCCTGTTGCCGCGAATTCATTCGCTGAGTGCTTCGGTCAAGGCCGGAAGCGAGTCGCTGTACCTGCTCGACGCTGCTCAATTCTGAGAAGCCGCGGCTTAATCTAAAGGCAATATGAAATTATTTGGCCATGACGCGGAACGATTAAGCCGCCCTTCAGGTCATAAAAACCGCACCATGTAAGCCTGGACTTACAGCATTGCATCAAGGATGACGCGATGTAGGAAAAGGCTTACAAGGCGTGATGCACAATGGCTACTACAGGCTCACAAGGTCTGACGGTAATCTACTGCTTAAGGACGTGGCGCATGGAAAGCGCAAATCAATAAAACGGACCACACAGGGAGCGGCGCCAGGATGGCGCGCGATCATGGATGTCAGGATTCAGTCTGCAGAGCCCCGCTTCGGCGGGGTTTTTCTTTTCTGCTTAGTTCTTATGCCAGCAGTCAGCCATTCAGGCGGCCTTGCGACCGCTTAGGCTTAGCCCGACTTCCCTCGGCATCAATTCGGCAGGCACACACCGGTCCCACCAAGCCCGCAATATCCCCCAGGATTCTTTGCCAGATACTGCTGGTGATAGGCCTCTGCGTAGTAGAACGACGGTGCATCGTCTATCTCGGTGGTGATGGCCGGAAAGCCCGCTGCGCTTAGTTGCCGCTGGAAACGTTCACGGCTTGCCTCTGCCTCGCGGCGCTGCTGTGCATCCATGCAGTAGATCGCCGAACGGTACTGGCTGCCGACATCGTTACCCTGCCGCATCCCCTGGGTCGGGTTGTGTGCCTCCCAGAAAACGCGTAGCAGCGTGCCGTAGTCGATCTGCTGAGGATCGAAGACCACCAGTACCGCCTCCGTATGCCCGGTAAGCCCGGAACAGACTTCATCGTACGTCGGGTTCGGGGTCAGGCCTCCGGCATAGCCGACAGCCGTCGTCCAGACTCCCGGCTGCTCCCAAAACCGGCGTTCCGCTCCCCAGAAGCAGCCCATGCCAAACACCGCCTGGCAAAGCCCTGCTGGAAAGGGTGGCTGCAGCGGGTTGCCATTGACGTAGTGGGCGGGGGGGACCGGTATGGGTGTCGAGCGGCCGGGCAAGGCCTGCTCGGCGGTGGGCAGTGCCTGTTTGTTGATCAGAATCTGCGAGCGTAGCGACATGCGAGCCTCGAGCGGGGAAGGTGGCTGACGAGCTAGGCTACAAAAGCCCGGGAGTCAGTGAAAGCGCCACGGCTACCACGCGTCGCAGAGTTCTGCGCAAACGACTGGCGCTCAGCACCATTGGGGATAGCGGCGCAGAGCCTCGGTCAGGATGTTGCCGGGGATCGGCTTGTCGAACAGGTAGCCCTGACCGATATCACAGCGATGACGACGCAGGAATTTCAGCTGCTCCGGTGTTTCGATTCCTTCAGCGACGACCTTCAGGTGCAGCTTGCGGGCCATGGCGATCACTGCCGAGGTGATCTCCACGTCGTCCTGGTTGCCGGGGATGTCCTTGATAAAGCTGCGATCGATCTTGATCACGTCGATGGGGAATTTCTTCAGGTAGCTCAGCGAGGAATACCCCGTGCCGAAGTCGTCCATGGCCAGCGTCAGGCCGAGCGCCTTGAGGCCGATCAGCTGCTGTCGGGTTTCCTCGGTGGCTTCGAGCAGGAGGCTTTCTGTCAGCTCCAGCTCCAGCTGCGCGGCGGGAAGTTGCTCTTCGAGCAGAATTGCGGCGATCGTGCCAAGCAGATCCGGATCCGAGAACTGCTTGGGTGAAAGGTTGATTGCGATCTGGGGTGTGCCAAGGCCTAGCGCGGAAAGGGTGACGCCCATCCGGCAAGCTTCCCGCGCGACCCACTTGCCGATCGGGATGATCAGCCCGGTTTCTTCCGCGACGCTGATGAACTGATCCGGGCGGATCATGCCCTTTTCCGGATGGTTCCAGCGCAGCAGCGCTTCCAGCCCCTGCAGCCGGCCGGTATGCAGGCATAGCTTGGGCTGGTAGAACACCTCCAACTCGTTCTGCAGCAGCGCACGGCGCAGGTTGTTCTCGACGAACAGCTTGTAGTTGGCTTCGGCATGCAGGGCTTCGGTAAATATCTGCACCTGGTTCTTGCCGTTCGCCTTGGCCTTGTGCAGCGCTTGCCCGGCATGCTTCATCAGCGTTTCCGGGTCACGCCCGTGCTGAGGCGAGCACGCCAGCCCCAGTGACCCGCTGACGCTGATCAGCTGCTTGTCGACGAATAGCGGCTTATCGAGGATGCGCAGCACCTGGTCTGCCAGGCGGACGCCTTCATCCAGTCCCTTGTCATCGAACAGCAGGGCGAACTCGTTGCTGGCAAAGCGTGCCAGTACGGCCTGCTGGCTGAGTCCGTTGCGCAGTCGGCGGGCAAGGCTGGTGAGCAGCTTGTCGCCGGTCTGGTGGCCGAGGCTGTCGTTGATGCGCTTGAAGTTGTCGATGTCCACCAGCAACAGGCAGAGCCTGGGCTCGGCCCCGGCGGCAAAGCGCTCCTCGATGCTGCGAATGAAGTACGGGCGATTGCCCAGGTTGGTCAGGTTGTCGGTATAGGCCAGGCGCTCGATATGCTGATGCGCCAGTTTGCTGCGGGTGATGTCCTCGTAGATGCCGATGTAGTGGGTCAGCGCGCCGTCTTCATTGAAGACCTTGGAGATGGAAAGCTGACCCCAGTACGGCTCGAGGTTCTTGCGTCGGGAGCGGAACTCGCCCTGCCAGCTGTTGCTGTGGGCAAGTACCGAAGAGGTGTCGAACAGTAGCTCGCCGAGGTTTTCCAGAGCCTTCAGTTCGGCCAGACGCTGACCGCGTACCTCGGCTGAGGAAAACTGGCTGATGACGGTGAATGCCGGATTCACATATTCCACCCGGCCTTCTCGGTCGACCAGGATGAAGGCGCTGGCGCTCTGTTCCACGGCGCGCTGGAACAGGCCGAGCATATGGGTTGCGCTGAGCCGCTGCTGATTGGCCAGCACCTGCGCATACTGATCGGCCAGCTCGCCGGCGAAGGCGATCTCGTCGGCCTGCCATGCGCGCGGTTTGCCTGTGTGTTGCAGGCTGAGAACGCCGATTACCTCCCCACCGACTCGAATGCTGGCGTCCAGGATCGAGCGAACGCCCTGCGGGCGATAGATAAGCTGGTCAAGTTCGCAGGTGCGGTGATCCTGGGACACGTCCTGCGCATCGACGGCGCGACCGCTCTGCAGCGCCTGCAAGTAGCGGGGAAAGGGTGCGAGTTCCAGGGCTGAGGGCGTTTCGTAATGGTCGCTGTCGAGTCGGTAGCACGACACTGGCTCCAGGCGCGTGCCGTCCAGATGCCAGATTGTCGCGCGGTTCAGCTCGTAGACTTCGCAGGCGGCCTGGGTGATCAGCTGTGCCGCTTCCAGTTCCGGATTGGCGGAGCCGTAGCGATGCCGAGCCAGCCTGACGATCAGGCTCTGCTGGGTGCGCGAGCGCAGCATGTGCTCGATGTGTTCGTCCTGGGCTTGCTGATGTTGCTGCAGCGCCGTGCGCAGTCGGGCGTTCTGCGCCCTGAGATCCTGATCCGATTCAGGCTGGCGTCCGGGCATCAGATAGCCCCTGAGCAGCTCGCGACCATACTGCTGGCAAACTTCGCCGAGTTCGGTGATGTCTTGCACGCCGTCAGGCGTGTGCAGTCGATAGCTGACTGAATAGTGGCTGCGGCCTGTCAGCTGTTGCTGAATCTCTTCGTGTAGCTGGTGACGGACGCTGGGCTCCATCAGGCTGGCGTAGGGGGCGTCGACCAGGGAGCAAAGGTCGCCGGCGGAAACACCGAGATAACGCTCGCAAGCGGGGTCGAGAAACAGCAGTGTCCAGCTGGACTCGTTCAAGCGCTCGAAACGCAGCATGCCGAGCCGTGAAGGCACTGGCAACTGCGTCACAACCTCGGTCGCCAGACGGCTGGCGGCATCGGTATGTATTTTCATCGAGCGGTTGGCTTCCAGTATGCTCCACGGAGTTGGGCTGGCCTGTGCTCCAGGCGCCGTTCCAGCGAAGGACGATGGCTAAATAATATTAATTTCGGCAAGGGTGCATCATGCGACAGGGACTGACAAGTCGGCTTGCAAAGTTAGTGATGGTCTCGGTTCTCTGCGTGATCGGAACACCTCTGATCGCGAGTGAAGTGGTGGAGTTCGGCTCGGATGAGTCGGTTCGCTATCTCACTGAATTGAAAAAGCTTTATCTCACCAGCAGCGATCGCGAAGCGCTGCTCGCGCATAGTAACGGATTGCTCGATACCTACGCATTGCGAGCGGGTTATCAGGTTGGTCAGGCCAATCCGCAGGACTTTCTCTACGAGCTGAGCGTGGCCACTCCTGGCGAGTTGCGCATACGCGAGGAAGTCCGCAGCAGCAGCGGCGGTGTTGCCGTGCGCAACCGCAGTCTGTCGGTATTCGGGCTTGATCCCTACCTGCAATATCAGTGTCCTGCGCAAGGGTTCAGTTGTTCGATCAGCAGCCCCATCGACGGCCTGCCCTTGCTGGTCATTCTGCGCGACCCGCAGGGTGCCGAAGAGCTGGCCAAGGCGCTGTCTTTTCTGATTCGTAATCTGCAGAAGGGTTGACGCAGCAGTTGGTGCGCGTGATCCCTGCACAATAGAAAACGCCGCATCCTCTTCAGAAGATGCGGCGTTTTTCGTTTGGCTCAGCCGTTACAGCAGCAGGGTGCGGATATCCGCCAGCAGCTCCGACAGCCGTTTGGTGAAGCGTGCGGCAGCAGCCCCGTTGATTACACGGTGATCGTAGGACAGCGAGAGCGGCAACATCAGGCGCGGCTCGAATGCCTTGCCGTCCCAGACTGGCTGCATCGTCGCCTTGGATACCCCGAGAATCGCCACTTCCGGCGCGTTGACGATCGGCGTGAAGCCGGTGCCGCCAATGTGGCCAAGGCTGGAAATGGTGAAGCAGGCACCCTGCATGGCGTCAGGCGAGAGCTTCTTGCTGCGCGCTTTCTCTGCCAGCTCGGCCGCTTCGCCAGCCAACTGCAGCAAGCTCTTCTGATCCACGTTCTTGATCACCGGGACCATCAGGCCATCCGGAGTATCCACGGCGAAGCCGATGTGCACGTACTTTTTGCGGATCAGCGCCTTGCCGCTTGGTGCCAGCGAGCTGTTGAAGTCCGGCAGCTCCTTGAGCAGATGCGCACAGGCTTTGAGCAACAATGGCAGCACGGTGAGTTTGACGCCGGCCTTCTCGGCGGCAGCCTTCTGGGAGACGCGGAAGGCCTCCAGTTCGGTGATGTCGGCCGATTCGAACTGGGTCACGTGCGGTACGTTCAGCCAGCTGCGGTGCAGGTTGGCTGCGCCGATCTGCATCAGGCGCGACATCGCGACTTCTTCGACTTCGCCGAACTTGCTGAAGTCCACGGCCGGGATCGGCGGAATGCCGGCACCGCCCGAGGCACCTTCTGCCGGAGCCTGCTTGGCCTTGTGCAGCATGTTTTTGACGTAGGCCTGGACATCTTCCTTGAGAATCCGGCCCTTGGGACCGGTGGCCGGAACATCGGCCAGGTCGACGCCGTACTCGCGCGCGGTCATGCGAACCGCCGGCCCGGCGTGAACCTTTGTGCCGGCCTTGCTCGGACCGCTCACGGCCGGAGCCGGCGTCGCCGCGGCCTTCGCCTCCGGTACGCCCTGCTTGTTCGGAGCGACGGCCTGCTGCTGGGAAGCGGCCTCCTGCGGCCTGCTCTCGGCCTTTTTCGCGGGCGCCGAGCCCTGGACCTTGAGGGTCAGGATCAGGTCACCAGTCTTGGCATCGTCACCCACCTTGATCGACAGCGACTCCACCACGCCCGCCTTGGGCGCCGGAATTTCCATGCTGGCCTTGTCGGATTCCAAGGTGATCAGCGACTGGTCCGCCTCGACGCTGTCGCCAGCCTTGATCATGACTTCGATGACCTTGGCGCTGCCGCTGGAGCCGATGTCCGGAATACGAACCTCCTCCACGGACTCGCCTGCAGTTTCGGCCGGTGCTTCTGCGGCCTGCTCGGTCAGTTTCTCCTTGGCCGGGCTTTGTGGCTGGCTGGCCGGAGCACTGGCCGCTGCCGGCTTGCTCGAGGCGGTACCCTTGAGGATCAGGATCAGATCGCCGGTACCGACTTCGTCGCCCACCTTGACCGAAATGCTCTCGACTACGCCAGCGGCTGGAGAGGGGATCTCCATGCTGGCCTTGTCGGACTCGAGAGTGATCAGCGGTTGCTCGGCGGCGATGGTATCGCCGGCCTTCACCGAAATCTCGATCACGCTGGCCTTGCCGGAGGAGCCGATGTCCGGAACCTTGATTTCCTGCGACTCGCCTTCCTCGGCGGAGGCCGAAGGATTGTCATCTCCCGGAGGCGTAGGTGCTTCGGCTTCATCAGTCGGGCCGCCAGTGCTGGCAGCGGCAGGCTCGGCCGCGGCTTGCGCCGGCGCTTCGCTGTCAGTTCCTTCTTCGCTTTCCAGCTCAAGTAGCTCGTCACCTTCTTTCAGGCGGTCGCCGAGCTTGACCTTCAAGGCCTTCACGACGCCAGCCTTGGGTGCCGGGATTTCCATGCTGGCCTTGTCGGACTCCAGCGTCAGGATGCTCTGGTCCGCTTCGATACGGTCGCCGACCTTGACGAACAACTCGATTACTTCACCCTCACCGCTGCCGATGTCGGGTACGCGTATGGTTTCACTCACAATAGGTTCTCCTGTGCGCACGCAGCATCAGCAATCCAGCGGATTGCGCTTCTCGGGGTCGATACCGAACTCGGTGATGGCATTGGCCACCACGGTGCGTTCGATGGCGCCGCGATCGGCGAGTGCCTGCAGTGCCGCGACGGCAACCCAGCGGCGGTCGACTTCGAAGAAGTCACGCAGCTTGGCGCGCGAGTCGCTGCGGCCGAAGCCGTCAGTGCCGAGCACCTGGTATTCGCGCGACGGAACCCACTGACGAATCTGATCGGCGAACAGCTTCATGTAGTCGGTCGAGGCCACTACCGGGCCTTCGCGGCCTTCCAGGCACTGCTCGACATAGCTCTTGCGCGGCTCCTCGGTCGGGTGCAGACGGTTCCAGCGGTCGACCGCCAGGCCATCGCGGCGCAGCTCGTTGAAGCTGGTTACGCTCCAGACGTCGGCGCCGACGCCCATCTTGGCGAGGATGTCCACCGCAGCACGCACTTCACGCAGGATGGTGCCGGAACCCAGCAGCTGTACGCGGTGCTTGAAGTCGCCCCTGGCTTCCTCGAGCAGGTACATGCCCTTGATGATGCCGTCCTCGACACCCTGCGGCATGGCCGGCTGCTGGTAGTTCTCGTTCATCACGGTGATGTAGTAGTAGACGCTCTTCTGCAGCTCCATCATCTCGTGCATGCCGTGATGCATGATCACCGCGAGCTCGTAGCCGTAGGTGGGGTCATAGCTGCGGCAGTTGGGGATGGTGCTGGCGAGGATGTGGCTATGGCCGTCCTCGTGCTGCAGGCCTTCGCCGTTCAGGGTGGTGCGTCCGGAGGTGCCACCGAGCAGGAAACCACGGGTCTGGGCATCGCCGGCCGCCCAAGCCAGGTCGCCGATCCGCTGGAAGCCGAACATCGAATAGAAGATGTAGACCGGCAGCATCGGCTGGTTGTAGTTGCTGTAGGCGGTACCCGCCGCGATGAATGAGGAGAAGGCACCCGCTTCGTTCAGGCCTTCCTGCAGGATTTGACCATCCTTTTCTTCGCGGTAATACATCACCTGGTCGCGGTCGACCGGCTCGTACAGCTGCCCCACCGGGGAGTAGATGCCCAGCTGACGGAACATGCCTTCCATGCCGAAGGTGCGGGCCTCGTCGGCGAGGATCGGCACGATGCGCTTGCCGAGATCCTTGTCCTTCACCAGCTGCGAGAGAATCCGGCCGAAGGCCATGGTGGTGGAAATCTCGCGATCACCGGAACCGTCGAGCACGGCTTTGAGGGTGTCCAATGGCGGCGTCGGGATGCTGAAGCTCTTCGGCCGGCGCTGCGGCAGCGAGCCACCGAGTTTCTCGCGGCACTTGCGCAGGTAGCGCATTTCAGCGCTGTCTTCGGCTGGACGATAGAACGGCAGTTCTTCGAGCTGCGAATCGTTGACCGGGATGTCGAAGCGGTCGCGGAATTTCTTCAGGCTGTCGATATCGACTTTCTTGGTGTTGTGGGCGATGTTCTTCGCCTCTCCGGCACCGGTGCCGTAGCCCTTGATGGTCTTGGCCAGGATGACTGTCGGCTGGCCCTTGTGGTTGACCGCCTGGTGGTAAGCGGCATAGACCTTGTATGGATCGTGGCCGCCGCGGTTGAGCTTCCAGACTTCTTCGTCGGACATGCTCTCGACACGCTTGAGCAGCTCAGGGTCGGCACCGAAGAAATGCTTGCGCACATAGGCGCCGTCTTTGGCCTTGTAGTTCTGGTATTCGCCGTCGATGGCTTCGTCCATGCGGCGCTGCATGCGGCCGTCTTCGTCGGCGGCGAACAGTGGGTCCCACAGGCGGCCCCATACGACCTTGTTCACGTTCCAGTTGGCGCCTTTGAACACGCCTTCCAGTTCCTGGATGATCTTGCTGTTACCACGAACCGGGCCGTCCAGACGCTGCAGGTTGCAGTTGATGACGAACACCAGGTTGTCGAGATTTTCACGACCGGCCAGGGAAATGGCGCCGAGGGTTTCCGGCTCGTCGCACTCGCCGTCACCGATGAAGCACCAGACGCGCTGCTTGCCTTTCGGAATGAAGCCGCGGTTTTCCAGGTACTTCATGAAGCGCGCCTGGTAGATCGCGGTGATCGGGCCGAGGCCCATGGACACGGTCGGGAACTGCCAGAAGTCCGGCATCAGGTGCGGGTGCGGGTAGCTCGACAGGCCCTTGCCATCGACTTCCTGACGGAAGTTGAGCATCTGGTCTTCGCTCAGGCGGCCTTCGAGAAAGGCGCGGGCGTAAATGCCAGGGGAGGCATGCCCCTGATAGTAGATCAGGTCGCCGCCGTGCTCTTCCGTTGGGGCCTGGAAGAAATAGTTGAAACCGATGTCGTAGAGGGTCGCGCTGGAAGCGAAGGTGGAGATGTGCCCACCCAGATCCGGATCCTTGAGGTTGGCGCGCATCACCATCGCCAGTGCGTTCCAGCGGACCAGGGAGCGAATGCGGCGCTCCATGAACAGGTCGCCAGGCATCTTGGCTTCACGGGTAATGGGGATGGTGTTGCGGTACGGCGTGGTGATGCCGTAGGGCAGGGGGGTGCCGCTACGTGTGGCCAGTTCACCCATCCGGGTCATCAGGTAGTGAGCGCGGTCTTCACCCTCGCGGTCGAGGACGGACTCGAGGGCGTCCAGCCATTCCTGGGTTTCGACGGGATCGAGATCTTGCATGGCTTGCTCCATGGCGGAAAGGCTTCCAGAATCGGTTGCCTGTTCGCGACCGGCTTTGTGGGCCGGTGCGTGTAATGTTCTTGGACGAGTGCCGGGGGTAGGACCGGGCGTCTGTAGTTTTACTACAAAATGACGTCGGGATCAGCCCCCTGAAATACTCTTTAGTAGTAAAACTACAGATCAGCGGCGCTGGCATTTTCCTGAGAAAGGCATCTGCGAGGCTCTGAATCGCGCGGTTTCACTGTGTTGCTGTGAAGGAAACCTCAATGAGTCTGCCATCGCTGGTTGCATTGCCGCCCTCGCTTCTGCCTTTTGTCAGTCGTGCCGAAGAGTCGTTCCTCGCTGCTGCCGGCAGCCTGTCGGATGCCATTGCGGCACGTTGCCGCGCCTGGCTGGTGGAGCAGCGCGAGGCGTTCGGCCGGGTCTGTGCGGCGAGCGACTTCGTCAGCGAACAGGTTAGTCGAGATCCGCAGATGCTGCTGCAGCTGGCCGAGCTGGGCTGGCTGGACAGATCTCTCGCGCCGGCCGAGATGCGTGACGCACTGAGCGAGCAGGTCGCCGCGTGCGACAGCGAGGATGCCCTGGCGCTGACCCTGCGCCGCTTCCGGACCCGCCAGCAGGTGCGGATCATCTGGCGCGACCTGACCCGTCAGGCCGACCTTGCCGAAACCTGTCGCGACCTTTCCGATCTCGCCGACGCTTCGGTCGATCTGGCGTATCACTGGCTGTACACACGCCATTGCGAGCAGTTCGGCGTACCCACCGGGCGTCGCAGCGGCAACCCGCAACACATGGTCATCCTTGGCATGGGCAAGCTGGGCGCCCATGAGCTGAATCTGTCCTCGGACATCGACCTGATCTTCGGATACCCCGAAGGTGGCGAAACCGTGGGTGCCAAGCGCTCGCTGGACAATCAGGAGTTCTTCGTCCGGCTCGGTCAGCGGCTGATCAAGTCGCTGGACGCCATCACCGTCGATGGCTTCGTCTTCCGCGTCGATATGCGCCTACGCCCGTACGGTTCGTCCGGTCCGCTGGTCTACAGCTTCAACGCGCTGGAACAGTACTACCAGGACCAGGGGCGTGACTGGGAGCGCTACGCGATGATCAAGGCGCGTGTCATCGGTGGCGACCAGCAGGCCGGCAAGGAGCTGCTGGAAATGCTGCGGCCGTTCGTCTATCGGCGCTACCTTGATTTCTCCGCCATCGAAGCGCTGCGCACCATGAAGCAGCTGATCCAGCAGGAAGTGCGGCGCAAGGGCATGGCTTCGAATATCAAGCTGGGTGCCGGTGGCATCCGCGAGGTGGAGTTCATCGCCCAGGCGTTTCAGCTGATTCACGGCGGGCGCGATCTCAGCCTGCAACAGCGGCCGTTGCTTAAGGTGCTGGCTACCCTGGAAGGTCAGGGCTATCTGCCGGGTGCGGCGGTGAAGGAGCTGCGCGAAGGCTATGAGTTTCTGCGCTATACCGAGCATGCGCTGCAGGCCATCGCTGATCGCCAGACGCAGATGCTGCCGGAGACTGAAGTCGACTGCGCGCGGGTCGCCTTCATGCTCGGTTTCGACAGCTGGCAGGCCTTCCACGAGCAGCTGTTGCACTGGCGTGGGCGTATCGACTGGCATTTTCACCAGGTTATCGCCGACCCGGACGAGGACGAGAATGCCGAAGGCGAGGCGCTGGTCGGCGGCGAGTGGCTGCCGCTGTGGGAGCAGGACTGGGACGAGGAGTTTGCCTGTCGACAGCTGTCCGAAGCCGGGTTCCGTGATGGTCAGGTTGCCTGTCAGCGCCTCGCCGCACTGCGTAATGCCAGTCAGGTCAGGACCATGCAGCGTCTCGGTCGCGAGCGTCTGGATGCCTTCATTCCTCGTTTGCTGGCGCAGGCTGTCGAGCAGGACGACCCGGATCTGGTGCTCGAACGCGTGCTGCCATTGGTCGAGGCGGTGGCTCGGCGTTCGGCCTATCTCGTATTGCTGACCGAAAATCCCGGCGCGCTGCAGCGCTTGCTCGAACTCTGCGCGGCCAGCCCGTGGGTCGCCGAGCAGATCGCGCGGTTCCCGTTGCTGCTCGACGAATTGCTCAATGCTGGGCGGCTGTACAGCCCACCGCTGGCGCCGGAGCTGGCCGCAGAATTGCGCGAGCGGCTGATGCGTATTCCCGAGGATGACCTCGAGCAGCAGATGGAGGCGCTGCGTCATTTCAAGCTGGCGCATCGCCTGCGCGTCGCAGCCTCGGAGATCGCCGGGACGCTGCCGTTGATGAAGGTCAGCGACTACCTGACCTGGCTGGCGGAGGCCATTCTGCAGGAAGTGCTAACCCTGGCCTGGCGCCACACTGTCGCGCGTCATGGTCAGCCGCAGCGCAGCGACGGCACGCTCTGCGATCCGGCCTTCGTCATCGTCGGTTACGGCAAGGTCGGCGGGATCGAGCTCGGTCACGGTTCCGACCTGGACCTGGTGTTCATCCATGACGGCGACCCTGCCGCCGAGACCAATGGCGCCAAGCCCATCGACACCGCGCAGTTCTTTACCCGTCTCGGTCAGCGCATCATTCATCTGCTGACCACCCAGACCACCTCCGGCCAGCTGTACGAGGTGGACATGCGCCTGCGTCCGTCCGGCGCTTCTGGGCTGCTAGTCAGCTCCCTCGGCGCCTTCGAGCGCTACCAGGGTCAGGAAGCCTGGACCTGGGAGCACCAGGCGCTGGTGCGTGCGCGGGTGCTGGTTGGCTGTCCGCAGCTGACTGCCGACTTCGAACGGGTGCGCGCCGGTGTGCTCGGTCGTGAACGTGATCTGGATGCGCTGCGTCGCGAAGTCAGCGACATGCGCGCGAAGATGCGCGACAACCTCGGGACCCGCGCGACACATGCGGGGACTGCCGAGCAAGCCTTCGACGGCGCGGCCGAGTTCAATCTCAAGCAGGACGCCGGTGGTATCGTGGATATCGAATTTATGGTGCAATACGCGGCTTTGGCGTGGTCGCACCAGCATCCCGAACTGCTGCGCTATACCGATAATATCCGCATTCTCGATGGGTTGGAGCAGGCCGGGTTGATGACCGGCGATGAGGTTCGGCTGCTGCAGGATGCCTACAAGGCCTACCGCGCCGCAGCGCACCGGCAATCACTGCAGAAGCAGCCCGGAGTGGTGAGTGGGGATCAATTCCACGACGAGCGCCGCGCTGTCATGCGTATCTGGCGTGAGTTGGGCCTAAGCTGAGCCCCTCGTCGGGCTACTGGCAAATTCGAATTCTGAGGAGCTGGCAACGATGTCGATGGCCGATCGTGATGGCGTCATCTGGTATGATGGCGAACTGGTGCAGTGGCGTGATGCGACCACCCATGTGCTGACCCATACCCTGCACTACGGCATGGGCGTATTCGAAGGCGTACGCGCCTACAACACCCCGGACGGCACGGCGATCTTCCGCCTGCAGGCGCACACCGACCGCCTGTTCGATTCGGCACACATCATGAACATGCCGATGCCGTACTCGAAGGAAGAGATCAACGAAGCGACCCGCGCCGCAGTGCGCGAGAACAACCTGGAAAGCGCTTACATCCGCCCGATGGTGTTCTACGGAAGCGAAGGCATGGGCCTGCGCGCCAGCGGCCTGAAAGTGCACGTGATCGTCGCCGCCTGGCACTGGGGCGCCTACATGGGCGACGAGGCGCTGGAACTGGGCATCAAGGTGCGCACCAGCTCCTTCACCCGTCACCACGTCAACATCACCATGACCCGCGCCAAGTCCAACGGTGCCTACATCAACTCGATGCTGGCCCTGCAGGAAGCCATTTCCGGTGGCGCTGACGAAGCGTTGATGCTGGATCCTGAAGGCTACGTGGCCGAAGGTTCGGGCGAGAACATCTTCATCATCAAGGATGGCGTGATCTACACCCCGGAAGTGACCGCCTGCCTGAATGGCATCACTCGTGGCACCGTGCTGACCCTGGCCGCCGAGCACGGCCTGAAGGTGGTCGAGAAGCGCATCACCCGCGACGAGGTCTATATCGCCGACGAAGCCTTCTTCACCGGCACCGCCGCAGAGGTGACGCCGATTCGCGAAGTCGATGGCCGCGCCATCGGCATCGGTCGCCGTGGCCCAGTGACCGAAAAGTTGCAGAAGGCCTACTTCGATCTGGTCTCCGGCAAGACCGCTGCTCATGCCGAATGGCGGACACTGGTCAAGTAAGCGCAGGCGCCAAGCTGCACGCGGCCGATGGTTTGCCGCTTGCAGCTTGAGGCTCGTGGCTTGAAGCTGCCCTTATGAATATTTTGATTGTGGGACCCAGCTGGGTTGGCGACATGGTGATGGCGCAGACGTTGTTTGTCTGCCTGAAACAGCGCCATCCCGACTGCCAGATCGACGTGCTGGCGCCCGAGTGGAGCCGGCCGATTCTCGAGCGCATGCCCGAGGTACGCCAGGCGCTGAGCTTTCCGGTCGGGCACGGCGTGCTCGACATGGCGACCCGGCGCAAGGTGGCGCAGAGCCTGCGTGGTCAGTATGAGCAGGCGATCCTCTTGCCCAATTCGTTGAAGTCGGCGCTGGTGCCGTTCTTCGCCGGTATTCCCAAGCGCACCGGCTGGCGCGGCGAAATGCGCTTCGGCCTGCTCAACGACATGCGCAAGCTCGACAAACAACGCTATCCGCTGATGATCGAACGCTTCATGGCGCTGGCGTTCGAGCCGGGCGCCGAGTTGCCCAGACCGTATCCGAACCCTTCGCTGCGTATCGACCCCGTGACTCGCGATGTGGCATTGGCACGTTTCGGCCTGAGCCTGGATCGTCCGGTATTGGCGCTGTGTCCGGGCGCCGAGTTCGGCGAATCCAAGCGCTGGCCGGCCGAGCACTTCGGCAAAGTCGCCGAGCTGAAGATTCGCGAGGGTTGGCAGGTCTGGCTGTTCGGCTCGAAAAACGACCACCCGGTGGGCGAGGACATCCTCGCGCGATTGATTCCTGGGTTGCGCGAAGAGGCGGTGAACCTGGCCGGCGAGACCAGCCTGGCCGAGGCTATCGATCTGCTCTCCTGCGCTGACGCAGTGGTGTCCAACGACTCCGGGCTGATGCACGTGTCAGCCGCGCTGGGCCGGCCTCTGGCTGCAGTCTATGGCTCGACGTCACCGGCCTTCACCCCGCCGCTTTCCGAGCAGGTCGAGGTTGTGCGGCTGGGTCTCGACTGCAGCCCCTGTTTTGAACGCACCTGCCGCTTCGGCCACAACAACTGCATGCGCGAGCTGAAGCCGCGCGCGGTGATCGAGGCGCTGGATCGCCTGGCCCCGCAGTCAGTTGAGGTGCGCTGATTGAAGGTCCTGCTGGTCAAGACCTCGTCGTTGGGCGATGTCGTGCATACCCTGCCGGCTCTGACCGATGCGCAGCGGGCGCTGCCTGGCATCCAGTTCGACTGGGTCGTGGAGGAGGGCTTCGCCGAGATCCCGGCCTGGCATCCAGCGGTGGCGCAGGTGATTCCGGTGGCGATTCGTCGCTGGCGCAAACATCCGATCGATACCCTGCGCAGCGGCGAGTGGCGCCGCTTCAAGGCTCGTCTGCGCGAAGGTCGTTACGACCTGGTGATCGACGCCCAGGGCTTGCTCAAGAGCGCCTGGCTGACCCGCTACGTCAAGGCGCCGGTCGCCGGGTTGGACCACGATTCGGCCCGCGAGCCGCTGGCGACACGCTTCTATGATCGGTGCTATGCCGTGCCGCGCGAGCAGCATGCGCTGGAGCGGGTGCGTCAGCTGTTCGCTCAGGCGCTCGGTTACCCGCTGCCGCAGGATGTTGCCGACTACGGCCTGAATCGCGAGCAGATGGCCGCGCCCAGCGATCAGCCGTATCTGCTGTTTCTGCACGGCACCACTTGGCCGAGCAAGCACTGGCCGGAAACCTACTGGCGCGAACTGGCCGAACGCATGAGCGATTTCGGCTGGGCGATCCGCCTGCCATGGGGCAATGCCGAAGAGAAGGCGCGCGCCGAGCGTATCGTCAGCGGCGTGGCCAACGCAGCGGTGCTGCCGAAGCTGAATCTGGCCGGCGTTGCACGGGTCATCGCTGGTGCGCGGGCTTGCGTCGCAGTGGATACTGGCCTCGGCCATCTGGCCGCGGCGCTGGATGTGCCGAGCATTTCGCTTTATGGTCCGACCCTGCCCGGGCGGGTCGGCGCCTATGGGCGCTCGCAGGTGCACCTGTGCGCCGGCGGGCCGAACGCCGGTCGCGGTGATCGCCACAAGCCCTGTTTCGACGATCTGCGTTCCGAGCGCGTCGTCACCGAACTGAAAGCCCTGCTGCGGGCCCCGGAGTCCGTCTGATGCAACTGGCCTTCATTCTCTACAAGTACTTCCCTTTTGGTGGACTACAGCGCGATTTCATGCGCATTGCCCTCGAATGCCAGGGTCGCGGCCACACGATCCGCGTCTATGCGATGATCTGGGAAGGTGACGTGCCCGAAGGCTTCGAGGTGCTGATCGCGCCGGTCAAGGCGCTGTTCAACCACACCCGCAACGAGCGCTTCACCGCCTGGGTCGAGGCCGATCTGGCGCGGCGGCCGGTGGACCGGGTGATCGGCTTCAACAAGATGCCGGGACTCGACGTGTATTACGCCGCCGACCCCTGCTTCGAGGACAAGGCGCAGACCCTGCGCAATCCGATCTACCGCCGCTGGGCTCGCTACAAGCACTTCGCCGAGTACGAGCGCGCGGTGTTTGCGCCCGAGGCGAAGACCGAAATCCTGATGATCTCCGAGGTACAGCAGCCGCTGTTCGTCAAACACTACGGCACGCCCGCCGAACGCTTTCACCTATTGCCGCCGGGCATCGCCCAGGATCGCCGCGCGCCGGCCAATGCCGCGCAAATCCGTACCGAGTTTCGCGAGGAATTCGAGGTGCGGCCCGAGGAGCTGCTGCTGGTGCAGATCGGTTCCGGTTTCAAGACCAAGGGTCTGGACCGCAGCCTCAAGGCGCTCGCCGCATTGCCGCGCGAACTGAGTCAGCGCACCCGGCTGCTGGTGATCGGCCAGGACGATCCCAAGCCGTTCAAGCTGCAGGCCAAGACGCTGGGCGTTTCCGGCATGGTCGAATTCCTCAAGGGGCGCAGCGATATACCGCGGTTCCTGCTGGGCGCCGATCTGCTGATCCACCCAGCCTACAACGAGAACACCGGTACCGTACTGCTGGAAGCGCTGGTCGCCGGGCTGCCGGTGCTGGTCACCGATGTATGTGGCTATGCGCACTACATTACCGACGCCGACTGCGGTCGCGTGGTACCCAGCCCCTTCGAGCAGCAGGTGCTCGACCAGATGCTGGTGCAGATGCTGGCCGATGATCAGCAGCGCGCGGTCTGGAGTCGCAATGCGCTGACGTTCGCCGACACGGCGGACCTTTATTCGATGCCGCAGAAGGCGGCAGACGTGATTCTCGGGGCAAGCGCATGAGCGCTGCAGCTCGGTCAGCGCCCTGCCGATTGGCGGAGGCTCCATGCGCCTGATGCTATTGGAGCCGTTCAAAAGCCTCTGGCACGGCGAGGACCCGTTCGTCGAAGTCGAGCGTCTCGACGGGCAGGTGTACCGCGAGCTGGAGGGGCGACGCACGCTGCGTACAGAAGTCGAAGGGCAGGGCTACTTCGTCAAGATTCATCGCGGTATCGGTTGGGGCGAGATCGCCAAGAACCTGCTTACCGCCAAGGCGCCCGTTCTCGGTGCTGGCCAGGAATGGCGAGCGATCCAGCGGTTGCACGAAGTGGGTGTGCCGACCATGACCGCGGTGGCTTACGGCGAGCGCGGAGCCAATCCGGCCAGCCAGCATTCGTTCATCATCACCGAAGAACTGGCCCCGACCGTCAGCCTCGAGGACTTCACGGCCAACTGGCTGGAACAGCCACCGGCACCGTCGCTCAAGCGCGCCCTTATCGCCGAAGTCGCCCGCATGGCCGGCACCATGCATCGCGCCGGCGTCAATCATCGCGATTTCTACATCTGCCACTTTCTGCTGCATACCGACAAACCGGTGATAGCAAGTGATTTCCGCCTGTCGCTGATCGACTTGCACCGTGCCCAGACCCGAGCGCAGACACCGCGCCGCTGGCGCGACAAGGATCTGGCCGGGCTGTACTTCTCGGCGCTGGGCATTGGCCTGACGCGCGGCGATAGGCTGCGCTTTCTGCGCGGCTATTTTCAGCGGCCCTTGCGCGACATCCTGCACGACGAGGCGCGTCTGCTCGCCTGGCTGCAGCGCAAGGCCGAGCGGCTATCCAGTCGCTATGCGCGCAGGTACGCACCGGGCGCACAGGCGTGAGTGGCTGGCAGCTCGCGACCGGCATGCCCGTCGAGGCAGCCTCGGCGTTCGCCGATCTGCCGACGGTGTTCGCGCTGACCGGCGAGGCGATTGCCCGCGATCCGTTATCCGAAGTGATTCGCGTCGAATGCGGCGGTTTGCGCTATTACGTCAAACGTTATTGGGCTGCCGGCAAAGGGCTGCGGCGCTTTCTCGGGCGGCCGCGGGTCAAGGCCGAATGGCAGAACCTGCGGCACTTTGCGCGCTGGGGTATTCCTGTCGCGCCGGTGGTGGCGTGGGGCATGGAGCGTCGCGGCGGCGTATTCCTGCGCGGGGCGCTGATCACGCTGGAGGTGCCCAATACCGTCGACATGGCGGCAATGGCGACGAACAACGACCCCCGTCTTGGCGATCCCCACTGGGTCGCGCGTATCAGTCGCCAACTGGCGCACGCCACCCGCACCCTGCATGACCATCATTTCGCCCACAACGACCTGAAATGGCGCAACCTGCTGATCAATGAGGACGGCGAGCTGTTCCTGATCGACTGCCCCTCGGGCAACTTCTGGTGGGGGCCTTTCCTGCGGCGGCGCATCATCAAGGATCTGGCCTGCCTGGACAAGGTGGCCAAGTACCATTTGAGTCGCACCCAGCGCCTGCGCTTCTACCTGCAGTACCAGCGGCGTGGGCGGCTGATACCGACTGATCGAGCGCTGATCGCGCAGGTGCTGGAGTATTTCGAGGGGCGCGAATGAACGAGTTTTTTTCTGTCGCTGATCGGCCCCTGCTCAAGGCGCACGGCCTGGCCAGCTTCGATGCACTCTGGGCCGTGCAGCTCGAATCGGTCGATATGCCCAATACCGGTCGCGGCGGCTGGAGTAGCGTGTTTCGCCTGGAGTTGGGCGATACGGCCTATTACCTGAAGCGACAGAGCAACTACCTGACCCACAGCCTGCGCCATCCGTTCGGCGAGCTGACCGTTGCTTGCGAATTTCGCAATATCCAGCGGTGTCGGAGTGATGCGACTAACGACCCCAGGCTGGAGATGATAGCCGGCCGCCAGCAGTGCAGGATGGCAAGCATATGGTACTGACGGATCTCACCCGTGGCGGCCGCTCGCCAACATTACCTCTGACACTCCTGCTGCCGGCCGGCGAACTGCGCATGCTGCAGTGGCTGCGTGTACTGCCGGGGCAGCGATATGTAGGTCGGGCCGAATGGCAGGGGCGTACTGTGCTGGCCAAGCTGCTGGTCGGCGCTAAGGCCGAGCGCCATTTTCAGCGCGAGCGCCAAGGTGCTCGCTTATTGGCCGAGCAGGGCATGATCACTCCGGCGTTGCTCGCTGAGGGCTTCGAGGCCGGGCAGGGTGGCTGGCTGCTCTTCGACTTCCTGGTCGGCGCCGAAAGTCTGGAGCAGGCCTGGCGGGCAGTGGAGCACGAACCGCCGTTGTCCGATCTCCAGCAGATGGTGCTGGGGGAAGCACTGGGCGCCATCGCGCAACTACACGCGCGCGGCCTGTGGCAGGATGATCTCCACCTAGACAATCTGCTGCGACATGATGGCCATCTCTTCATCATCGATGGCGGCGGCATTCAGGCGCAGACTCCGGGCCAGCCGCTGGCACGCGATAAGGTACTGGCTAACCTCGGCGTGTTCTTCGCGCAGCTGCCGGCTGGTCTGGAGCCGTACATCGAAGAACTGCTGGTGCACTACATCTTGGTCAACGGCGAGCATGCCCTGCCGTTGGAGGCTCTGCTGCGGGAGATCGCAGGCGTACGTCGCTGGCGACTGCGCGACTATCTCGGCAAGCTTGGCCGCGACTGCTCGCTGTTCAGCGCAAGGCGCAGCCTGAGTGAGCTACGCATCGTTCGTCGCAGCGAGGCGACTGTACTGGAGAGTCTGCTGGACGCGCCGGATATGGCGCTCGAGTCGGGACGTGCAATGAAGCGGGGCGGCAGTGCCAGCGTGGCGCTGATCGAGACAGCCGGCCGGCCGCTGGTCATCAAGCGCTACAACATAAAGGGCCTGGGCCACTGGCTGCGTCGCTGCTGGCGGCCCAGTCGTGCCTGGCACAGCTGGGTCGAGGGAAATCGCCTGGATTTTCTTGGCATCGCCACGCCCCGGCCGCTGGCCATGCTGGAGTTGCGTTGGCTGGGTCTGCGCAGGCGCAGCTATCTGATTACCGAATACGCCGCGGGCGAGGATATAATCACCCGCTTTCAGCCATATCTCGCCAGCTCGCCGCCTGAGCCAGAGTTGTTGGCGCTGGATCAGCTGTTCGGCGCCTTGTGCCGCGAGCGCATCAGCCATGGCGACATGAAGGGCACTAACCTGCTGTGGGAGCAGGAACGCTGGTCGCTGATCGACCTGGACGCCGCTCAGCAACACGGCAGCGACACCAGCTTCGCCCGTGCCTATGCCAAGGACCGTGCGCGGTTCCTGCGCAACTGGCCGGCCGAATCGGCGCTGTATCGGCTGTTGGACGAACGAATACCCAAAAAGTAGCTTCAAGCGGCAAGCTTCAAGCTGCAAGTAAAGCCCCACGGGGCAGGAACAATCACCGCTGTTTGCTTGAAGCTTGTAGCTTGAAGCTGCTTTCAAGAGGCTTTTCCCGTGGCATTGACGATTCTCGGCCTTTCCGGCGCCCTCAGTCATGACCCTTCCGCCGCTCTGTATATCGACGGCAAACTGATCGCTGCCGTTGAAGAAGAGCGCTTCGTGCGCGACAAGCATGCCAAGAACCGCATGCCCTACGAGTCGGCCAAATTCTGCCTGGAGCAGGCCGGTATCAAACCGTCCGACGTCGATGTGGTGGCGATTCCCTTCGCGCCTATCAGCATCTTCGAGAAGGCGCGTTGGCACTACGCCAAGCGCTACTGGTATGCGCCGGATCGCGCGCTGGATGCCATCCTCATGGGCAACCGCCGCTACCACCGCTACAAGAAGCGTATCCAGTGGTGCCTGCAGCAGCTCGGCTTCGACCTGAAGAAGGTCAAGCTGCAGCCGGTCGAGCACCACCTGGCCCATGCTTCCAGCGCCTACCACTGCTCCGGTTTCACCGAGAAGACCGCCATCCTTGGTATCGACGGCAAGGGCGAGTACGCCACCACCTTCTTTGGTTGGGGCGAGAACGGCAAGATCCACAAGATCAAGGAATTCTACGACCCGGATTCGCTGGGCGGCCTGTACGGCGCGATCACCGAATACCTTGGCTTCGAGATGCTCGATGGCGAGTTCAAGGTCATGGGCATGGCGCCTTACGGCGATGCGGCCAAGTACGATTTCTCCCGCCTGGCGAAGTTCGAGAACGGCGAGCTGACCATCAACACCGACTACGCCAACGTCATCGGTTTCCGTCGCTACAAGGAAAACGGCAAGGGCTACTACTTCTCGCCCAAGCTGATCGACTGGCTCGGGCCCAAGCGCGAAGGCGACATCGCTGACGACCCCTATATTCATTACGCCGCCAGCATGCAGGCGCTGTTCGAGAAGCTGGCGCTGGAAATGATGGACTACTACCTGGGCGATATCATCCGCCAGACCGGCAAGATCGCCTTCGCCGGCGGTTGCGCGCTGAACGTCAAACTCAACCAAAAAATCATCGCCCGCGATGAAGTAAAGGAGCTGTTCGTTCAGCCAGCGTCCGGTGATGCCGGCACTGCCGTGGGCGCCGCCGCCTACGTCTCGCACCAGCGCGGCGTGCCGGTGGAGAAGATGGAACACGTTTATCTCGGCCCGTCCTACTCTAACGAAGACGTTATCGCCGCCTGCACGCGCCATCCGAGCAAGCCGGTCTGGCAGAAAATCGATGACGTGCCTGAGCGCATCGCCAAGATCATGGTCGACGGCAACCCGGTTGCTTGGTTCCAGGGCCGCATGGAATTCGGCCCGCGCGCACTCGGTGGCCGTTCCATCATCGGCTGCCCGAGCATTCCGGGCGTGGCCGACCGCATCAACGAACAGATCAAGTTTCGTGAGCGCTGGAGGCCCTTCTGCCCGTCGATGCTTGATACCGTGGCCGAGCAGATGCTCAAGGTCGACCATCCCAGCCCCTTCATGACCTTCACCTTCGAGGTCAACGAGGGCTGGAAAGAGCGCGTCGGCGAAGTCGTCCACGAAGACGGTACCTCCCGCGCCCAGGTCCTTGAGCGCCGCCACAATCCGCGCTGGTACGACCTGATGCTGGAGCTGGAAAAGCTCACCGGCAACGGCGTCTCGCTCAATACTTCACTCAACCGCCGCGGTGAGCCGATGATCTGCTCGCCGACCGATGCGTTGAATATGTTCTACGGGTCGGATCTGCAGTACCTGATCATGGAAGATATATTGGTTGTGAAGGGCGACAAGCTGGCATGACAGCGTCCGATCCATGGGTTTTGCAGTTCTGCCATGGCTATGACGGCCCGTTTCTCGATTGCGCACGTCAGTACGCCGCGCTTTTCACAGGCACGCCATATAAGATCTGTACCGTCTACCTGACCGGGTCGCCGAGCGACGAGGTCATTCGCGGTTCGGCTTCGGATGAGGTGATCTTTCTCGGCTACGACAGCAAGGATGTTCGTGGGCTCAAGCTCGGCGCCATGCGCCGGCTGCGCAGCATCGTGGCCAAGCGAGATTATCGGTTCTGCATCGCCCATCGGTTCAAGCCAATCTACACCGCATTGCTGGCGACCGGGCTGCCGGTAATTGGCGTGCATCATGCCTTTGGCGTTTATAGCCGGCCCATGCGCCGCTGGTTCGTCAATCGTTTTCGTGCCCGCTTGCTGCTGCTCGGCGTTTCCAATGCGGTGCGTGACGAGATGCGTGCTGATCTCCCCGGCTGGGAAAGCGCGTGTATCGAAACCCTTTACAATCGCATCGACGTCGCCGCCATGCAGGCCGAGCAGGTCTCCCGCCTCGACGCCCGTACGGCGCTGCGGCTGCCTCCGGATGCCTGGGTAGTTGGCAACGCCGGCCGCCTGCACCCCGACAAGGATCAGGCCACCCTGATCCGAGGTTTCGCCCAGGCATTGCCACGACTGCCCGCCGACAGCCTGCTTGCAATCATGGGCAGCGGCCGATTGGAAGCGCCGCTTCGCCAACTGGCCAAGGACCTGGGCATCGCCGATCAGGTGCGATTTCTCGGGCAGGTGCAGCACGGCAGACGCTACTTCAAAGCGTTCGATCTCTTTGCCTTGACCTCAGACCACGAGCCATTCGGCATGGTGCTGCTTGAAGCCATGGCGGCAGGGGTGCCGGTGGTCTGCACCGATTGTGGCGGTGGGCGTGAAGTGGTGGACGGCGTCGGAAAGGTATTTCATTTGGGGGACAGCGATGCGTTAGCCGCTGAGTTGGTGGCAGCGGCACAACCGGATGCTGGTTCGGCTCGACCGGCAGCCACGACTCTCGAGCGTCTCACCGAACGTTTTTCCGATGCACGTGCGCAGCGTGATTTCAATGCGATTCTGTCGAAAAGGTTCTTTCACGGATGATCAACAATTGCACGCCTGTTAACCGGGGATTCAAGCAATCGAACGTTACTCGAAGGCAACGCCATGCTTCTTTGACATCGCCAGCGTATAGCCAGATTTTCGACCGTGCCCGCAACGTGCCGTCGGATATGGATCTAGCGCTGCGCAGCATGCGCATTTACGCGTTGAATAGTGCATGAAAATAGCAGTCGCATTTTTCGGAATTCCTCGCAACAGTTCCATCTGCTTCCCGTCTATTGAGCAGAACATCTATCAGCACCTGCCAAGAAATGCGCAGGTGCGGTCTTATTACCACCTATACGAGCCCCAGCTGGTCAATAACCCGAGGTCTGGGGAGAACGGTTTCATTGGCGAGTCCAATTATCTGCCTTTCGCTCGTATGGATGGTCGTATCGAGGAAGCTGGCGCCTGCCTGAAGCGCTGGGATTTCGACGAGATCAAGAAACACGGAGATGTATGGCGGGACGATTTCAAGTCTTTGTCCAATCTGATCCATCAATTGAACTCTCTGCATGCGGTAACCGCGCTGGTCGATGGGCTCGATCCCGATGTCGTGCTTTTCGTACGTCCCGACCTGCACTATCACGATGCTCTGCCCAGGTTCGCGCTCAACGCCTGTACATCAGACCGCCGCGCGGTCTACATCCCCCATTGGCAGTGGTGGAACGGTCTGAACGATCGTTTTGCTGTTTGCGGTCGTGACGTCTATGGCGCTTACGGTCGTCGTGCAGAGCTTATGATTCCTTTCTGTCTGCAGGAGCAGCGTAGTCTGCATGCCGAGCGATTGCTGCGTTTCTCCTTGGGCAAGGCTGGCGCTTTGGTGCGCACACTTGATATGCGGGCATCCCGGGTTCGACTGAATGGGGAGTTGGTCGAGGAAACGTTCTCATCCAAGCATTCCATGGGTCGTCGAGAGAGTCGTTTCGTGCTGCCGATGGCGCGTTTGCGCTCGCAGTTCGACAAACTACGGTATCGGCAGGGCGGTACGCTTGGCTGATTTATGGAAGACCGTCCAATGCTGAAAGTTCTGCTACTTGTGCAAAAAGAACAGCGCGTCATGCTTGACCGCTTGTATGAAAGTATTGCGCACAATTGTGAATGCGACACTCGGTGGCTGAGCCGTGAAGAGCAGGCCAATTTGAAGCGCTACTTCGCCGAGAGCGTAAACCCGCAGGGGTATGACCGCATTGTGTTCTTCGTGCGCTTCAAGCAGGAGATTCGGCAAGTTGGGTTCATTCGCAGTGTGCCGAATCTGGTGATACTGGAGCACGACGCTTATCAGAACTACATCGCCTGCAAATACACCGGGAAGTTCAGCGCACACTATCGCCGCTTGCCGTGGGTGCGTGTGATCAGCTCCGGTTCCATGGTCAGCGAGCGGCTTCGCCAGGAAGGTTTCGATGCAGTCTTCGTCCCTAAGGGTTACGACCAGACATTACTGTGCGACCTGGGGCAGGCGCGAGATATTGAGCTGGCCTTCGTGGGCAGCACCAAAAGCGGCGCCTATAGCGAACGCAAGGCGTTACTCGATGAGCTGGCAAAAGTCGAGGATCTGGTCGTTACACGCACCAATTCCGGTGAAGATTATTGCAATACCCTCAACCGCATTCGCTTCTTCGTCAGTGCCGACGTCGGTATGGGCGAATACATGATCAAGAACTTCGAGGCTATGGCCTGCGGTTGTGTATTGCTGGCGTGGGATCAGGGCGAAGCGGAAAACAAGGCGCTGGGTTTCGTCGATATGGAGAACCTGGTGCTTTACCGCAGTGTCGATGAGCTGCGAAGCAAGCTGGCGATGTTGCGTTCGGATCCCGACCTGGCGGCGCGCATCGCTTCTGCGGGTCGGGCCTTGGCGGAGCGGGAGTACAGCTTCTCGCGTGTCGGGCAGCGTATCGTCCTGGCGTTGGATAAGCCGTTACGGGACCGCCCGCCGATGGGCCTGTGGGATCGGCTGCGTCTGTACTGGAGGCTGAAGTGAATCAATCACGTATTCGCTTGCTGATTCCCTATTTCGGCCGATGGCCGTTCTGGATGCCGTTTTTCCTGCAGACCTGCAAGCGGAACGCCGATATAGACTGGCTCTTTTTCAGCGATTGCGGAACGCCAGACGACCTTCCGGATAACGTACGGATCGTACCGATTTCGTTTGCTGACTACTGTCAATTGGTCAGCGAGCGTCTGGGCATATGCTTCAAGCCGACCAATCCTTACAAGCTCTGCGATATCAAGCCTGCGCTAGGGCATATCCACGCCGAGTATCTGGATGGCTTCGACTTCTGGGGGTTCAGCGATATCGATCTCGTCTACGGTCAGTTGCGCGGCTATTTTTCCGAGGAGCGACTCGCCCGATACGATCTGCTGTCTACCCACGCACGTCGCGTTTCGGGCCATTTGTGTTTGCTGCGCAATAACGAGCGTATGCGCCAGGCGTTCATGCGCGTCCCCGGCTGGCAGGCTTGTTTCGAAGATCCCGAGCACCGCGCGTTCGACGAAGCGGCGTTCAGCCGATTGTTCATTCGGCGAAAAAACTGGCCCGAGGCGCTTCGGCGGATGGCTGATCGCTTCAATCCGTGGCGTCGATGCAGTGAATTTAACGAGGCGTTCAGTACGCCGCATGCGCGGGTTCCCTGGCTCAGCGGTGGCTTCGATTTCCCCGACTGCTGGATATGGAACGATGGGCGGCTGACCAACAACCGGGATGGTGCGCGAGATTTTCCCTATTTCCATTTCATAACCTGGAAGAACGCCAAGTGGTCAGGCTGTACCCTCGAGTCACTGGTGCAGCCTGAAAATCTTGCCGCTCAGCAATCGTGGTGCGTTACAGAACAAGGGTTTCGGGCTTTAGACGGGCTGGCTGTTATCGGACGGAGAACGAGTACCGATGGCTCGCTTTAACCCCAGAGTGCTCATGCTGGAGCATTCGGCTTGAGTATCCTTAGTATTTTGTGGTCTTCCGGCAAGGCGCATACCTCCATTCATCGAGTGCATGAGGAGATTCTTTCCCTAGTGGCTGATGAAAGAGAAAAAATGCACACTTGGATGCTGATGGGGCGCGAGGCTGCGCGGAACTCTGATTGCGGGCAAATGCTGCATTGGCGGCTGAGCTCGAGGGCGCTCAAAGGTCGGGGCATCTGGAAACTATCGCAGTGGTGGTTGCAGCGGCACCTTGCCCGCGAGATCGAGCGACTCAATCCGAAAGTGTTGTTGCTCGATGGCATTGGCGTGGCTCGGTTGATCATTCCGGTGGTGGCGAGATTGCACCTTAAGTCCCGGGTCATCGTCGTGTTCCACGGGCAAAGCCGCATGCGTCGGAGCGATCCGAAGTTGTTCGACGCGATTGCTGCGCATCGTCTGAGGCTGGTCGCGGTGTCCGAGGCGCTCGCCGAATCTCTGGGCGCGAAGCTGGGTAGAGCGGTGTTCGCTGCACGAACAGCGATAAACCCGCATTCGTTCAAGCAGGAACTGATTTCTCGCGACGAAGCCAGGGGCAGACTGGGCCTTGATAGCGCAAGCATTGTCCTGGGCACGGTTGGGCGGCTGGTCGAGGAAAAGGGCTTTCTGCCCATGCTCGATGTGCTGAGTGAGTTGTCACGCGTGCGGACAAACATCCACCTGGTGCTCGTGGGCGAAGGGAGGCAACGACCGGAACTGGAGTCACGTATCCGACGCCTGAGCCTAGGCCGAATGGTTACGCTGGCGGGATATCGACAGGACGCTGCGCAGCTATATAAAGCGTTCGATGTGATGTTGATTCCGTCCCGCAGTGAAGGGTTGGGTTTGGTTTTGCAAGAAGCGGTGATGGCGGATGTGCCGGTCGTTGCCAGCGATCTGCCAGTCTTCGTCGAGCAGTTGGGGGTCAAGGGCATTTACGTCTCGCCGAACGATGTGTCCGGCTGGGTCACCGCCATTGAGCATGTGCTCGATTCGGATCGGCGATCGCTCGCCGTCGAGCAGGGGAATCACCTAGCATCGGAGCAGGCCTGGAAACGGTTCCGCAAGAGTTACGTTGAGCTGCTGGCCGATGACTCGGGAACGGTCAGCGCATCGCAGAACTGCGAAAACGGAAAGGCGTTCTGAAATTTTTCACGTTCGAGATATCGTTTGAAGTGCGCCAGATTACGTCGAATCATATGGTTCGGTAGAGATCGGCCCAGGAAACGCATATCGGCGATATCGATCAGCCCCAGCGAACCTTGCGGAGTAAGGACAATATTTCCCAGTGCAGCGAGCGGAAATAAATACCCTTGCGATGCAGCTCGCGTACGAATCCAATCAGCTTGGGCAGGATTGTTGACCAACTGAAGCCAGGCTGCGTTGCAAGTTGACTTAGCGAGCTGCCCAGCAGCGGGGCATAAAGCACCGCGTCCGCCGATTTATCCGACAGTTCGTATATTGCCCGCACCTTTAGCGTAGCGATATCCAGGGCTTGGAGGCGTTCGGCGTTCTTGACGAATCGACGCGAATAAGGCCGCAGCAATGCCGAGGAAAGCCAGCGCTTTCGACGAAAGAATTTTAGAAATAGACCGCTCTCAAGCTGCAGGACCTTGGGACCCAGACCATCCGCTTCGAGAATTGCCGCATTATGGGTGAGTTGTTGCAAGTCTCGCTGGCATAATTGGCTTACATGCATGGTTGGCCTTAAGCAGTGTGCGAACGTCGGGACAAGGCGCGCATTCTAACATCGCTGGTGCTGGCGCATTCGCCGTTTTCCGAAGGGGTAGTATGGATAGCCGTCGTTTAGGGTTGACCTGGCTAACGCTGGGGTTGGTGTGGTTCCTGCTGGGCATAACCTGGATTTCGACGACTAAATTTTACCAACAAGGCTTGATCGTGTTTTTCTGGCTGCCGGCCATGTGGGCTTGTTGGTCCTGTCGTACGGTGCTGCTCGACCTCTGGCGCAAGGAAAAGTCGCTGCTGACAGCATTGGTCGCGCTGGTTGCGTGGGCTGCCGTTAGCTCGTTCTGGAGCGCCGCCGAGGAGCCTGCGCGCGAAGTCAAACGGCTGATATACGTGGTGCTTTTTTTGCTGGGCCTGGTATGCCTCATGCGACAGCCACGACGCGTCGTTTCGGTGTTGCAGTGGGCTGGTTTGGGACTGGCGCTTGCAGCGCTGGTAGCGCTGGTTCAGCGTTATGGGATCGAGGCGAAGCCTTGGGCCTGGCGGATGCAGGGTTATGGCCTGCTAGACCATCCGATTATCGGTGGATACGTGTTCGGTATAGCGCTGATTTGGTGGTTCTGTTTGCCACCCAGCCGCGCCATGCTGCGCATTGTGTGGGCGCTTGGTTTGTTGGCGCTGTTCACTTTTGTCGTGATGACGCAGAGCCGTGGCGTATGGGTTGCTCTGCTGGCGACTATCTTGCTGATGCCTGCTTGGCGGAGCGGCCGTGCCGACTTGTTCGTTGCGTTCCTGCTGCTGGTCGTGGCTGCGTTGGGGTACTGGTTGTTCGGCAGTTATGTTGTCGCCAGGGGCACCTCCTACCGCCCTGAAATATTCGCTGCAAGTCTCGCGATGATCGGAGATCGGCCTTGGTTAGGTTTGGGGTTGGGCAGCGATTATCAGGTCGGAGCCCTGGGGCGCATATTCGACCACACTCACAACCTGTTTACTCATGCTGCGGTAGAGCTTGGCTTGCCCGGACTCATTTTATGGCTGGCAGTTTGGCTGCGTTGCTTCGTCATCGCTGTGCGTGAGCGAGCCACCGTTCTCGGCGGCGCATTGTTGGGCATGTGGTTTTTCAGCACCTTTGCGTTGTTGTTCGATGGCGCGAATCTTTGGGATTCGCCTCGCCCGGAATGGTTCCTAACCTGGCTGCCAGTGGGGCTGGCGCTGGGGGCAGGGGCGGCCAGCTCGCTGTGTTACCATCCCAGGCCTTTGACAGACAGGCTGCATTCTCCTATGAGTGGCCCTCGGAAAGCCGACACGACATCCAGTCTGAGTATCTACCTGCGGTTGCTGCGCTATGTGGTCCCGTACTGGAGCCTGTTTGCAATCAGCATCCTCGGCTTCCTGCTCTTCGCCTCTACGCAGCCCATGCTGGGCTACATCCTCAAGTTCTTCGTCGATGGGCTGAACAACCCGGACGCCAGTTTTTTTGCCCAGGTACCTCATCTCAACGAGCTGGAGTGGCTGGCCGGGCTGAAGCTGCTGCAGGCGGTGCCCTTGCTGATCGTGGTCATCGCGCTGTTGCAGGGTGTCGGTTCGTTTCTTGGCAACTATTTCCTCGCCCGCGTCTCGCTGGGATTGGTACATGACCTGCGTGTAGCGCTGTTCAACAACCTGCTGACGCTCCCCAATCGCTACTTCGACAGCCACAACTCCGGGCATCTGATCTCGCGCATCACCTACAACGTGACCATGGTCACCGGAGCGGCGACCGATGCGATCAAGGTGGTGGTGCGCGAGGGTATGACGGTGATCTTTCTGTTCGCGACGCTGCTGTGGATGAACTGGAAGCTGACGCTGGTGATGGTGGCGATCCTGCCGGTGATCGGGGTGATGGTGTCCAGTGCCAGCAAGAAATTTCGCAAGCAGAGCAAGAAAATCCAGGTCGCGATGGGCGATGTCACCCATGTGGCCTCGGAAACCATCCAGGGCTACCGGGTCGTGCGCAGTTTCGGTGGCGAGGCCTACGAGCAGGCGCGTTTTCTCGGCGCGAGTCAGGACAACACCGGCAAGCAGCTGCGCATGGTCAAGACCAATGCGGTCTATACGCCGACGCTGCAACTGGTGATCTACAGCGCGATGGCAGTGCTGATGTTTCTGGTGCTGTACATGCGCGGCGATGCTTCTGCCGGCGATCTGGTTGCTTACATCACCCTGGCCGGCCTGCTGCCGAAACCGATCCGGCAGCTGTCCGAGGTCAGTTCCACCATACAAAAGGGTGTTTCCGGTGCCGAAAGCATCTTCGAGCAGCTGGACGAGGCCTCGGAAGTCGATGGCGGTACGCTGGAGCGTGAGCGAGTGGCGGGGCGCCTGGAGATCAACGGGCTGAGCTTCGTCTATCAGGGCACCGACAAGCAGGTGCTGCACGACATCAGCTTCAATGTCGAGCCGGGGCAGATGGTCGCGCTGGTCGGCCGTTCGGGCAGTGGCAAATCCACCCTGGCCAATCTTATTCCGCGGTTCTACCACCACGATCAAGGGCAGATTCTGCTCGACGGTGTGGATATCGAGGACTACACGCTGCGCAACCTGCGCCGGCATATCGCTCTGGTGACTCAGCAGGTGACCTTGTTCAACGACACTGTTGCTAACAACATCGCCTACGGCGATCTGGCTGGTGCCCCGTTGGAAAATATTCAGCGCGCGGCTCGCGATGCCTATGCGGACGAGTTCATCCAGCAGATGCCGCAAGGCTACCAGACGCTGGTTGGCGAGAATGGTGTGTTGCTTTCCGGCGGTCAGCGCCAGCGTCTGGCGATCGCCCGCGCGCTGTTGAAGAACGCGCCGGTACTGATCCTCGACGAGGCGACTTCGGCGCTGGACACCGAATCCGAGCGGCATATCCAGAGCGCGCTGGACCACGCCATGAGTGGACGCACCACGCTGGTCATCGCCCATCGTCTAAGCACCATCGAGAAGGCCGATCTGATTCTGGTGATGGAGCAGGGGCGTATCGTCGAGCGCGGCAACCATGCGCAGCTGCTGGCGGCCAACGGTGCTTATGCTCGTTTGCACGAGAAGCAGTTCAAAGACGACGAGCCGGCGTGATCCGCGTGTCCGCTGGGGCGCGCGAGCCGCGGCGCGCCGGCATGCTATGATCCGCGGCGTTTTCCAGCGCCCCGGAGCCCTCTCAATGAAGCTGTCCATGCCCCGTTTCGACCAAGCCCCCGTCCTGGTGGTGGGTGACGTCATGCTCGATCGCTATTGGCATGGCGGCACGTCGCGGATTTCGCCGGAGGCGCCGGTGCCGGTGGTCAAGGTCGAGCAGATCGAGGATCGCCCCGGTGGCGCAGCCAACGTTGCGCTGAACATCGCTGCACTGGGCGCGCCTGCCCGGTTGGTCGGCGTGACCGGCGAGGACGAGGCGCGTCAGAGCCTGGTCGACAGCCTCGCAGCCGCCGGCGTTGAAGCGCATTTCCAATGCATTGAGCACCAGCCGACCATCGTCAAGCTGCGCGTGATGAGCCGCCATCAGCAATTGCTGCGCATGGATTTCGAGGAGCCGTTCGATACCGATCCGGCGGCGATCCTGGCTGAGGTCGAGGCGCTGTTGGCCGGGGTCAAGGTGCTAGTGCTGTCTGACTACGGCAAGGGCGCGCTGAGGAATCATCAGGCGTTGATCCAGGCGGCGCGCCGCCGCGGGATTCCGGTGCTGGCCGATCCCAAGGGCAAGGATTTCGAGATCTATCGTGGCGCGTCGCTGATCACGCCGAACCTCGGCGAGTTCGAGGCGATCGTCGGGCATTGCGCCGATGAGGCCGAGCTGGTCGCCAAGGGCGCCGAGCTGATGCGCCGCCTGCAGCTGGACGCTCTGCTGGTGACCCGCGGCGAGCACGGCATGACCCTGCTGCGCCCCGACCACGCCGCGTTGCATCTGCCGGCGCGGGCGCGCGAGGTGTTCGATGTGACCGGCGCCGGGGATACCGTCATTTCAACTCTGGCGGCAGCCATCGCTGCCGGTGAGCAGCTGCCGCAGGCCGTGGCACTGGCCAACCTAGCCGCCGGCATCGTGGTCGGCAAGCTGGGTACCGCCTGTATCAGCGCACCCGAGTTGCGCCGAGCCGTACAGCGCGAAGAGGGCTCCGAGCGCGGTGTAATGACCGTCGAACAACTGCTCACTGCGGTCGAGGATGCACGGGCAGAGGGCGAGAAGATCGTCTTCACCAATGGCTGTTTCGACATCCTGCACGCTGGCCATGTGACCTATCTGGAACAGGCCCGGGCGCAAGGTGACCGTCTGGTCGTGGCAGTCAACGACGACGGCTCGGTCAGCCGCCTGAAGGGGCCGGGGCGGCCGATCAACTCGGTAGATCGCCGCATGGCGGTGCTGGCCGGTCTGGAAGCGGTGGATTGGGTGGTGTGCTTTTCGGAGGACACGCCGGAAAACCTGCTGGCCCAGGTCCGCCCCGATGTGCTGGTCAAGGGCGGCGACTATGGCGTCGATCAGGTGGTCGGTGCCGAGTTGGTCAAGGCGTACGGTGGCGTGGTGAAGGTGTTGGGGCTGGTGGAAAACAGCTCGACCACAGCCATCGTCGAGAAGATCCGCAGCCGCTGAGTCTATTGGATACGCCTACCGCGTATCGTCAGTAGGTGGATAGCCGCTTTTCGCGGCTACCCACTACGCGTTAACGGGCGGCCGCCATCGGCCGTGCCGCCCACCAATCCCGCCAGCGAACGCGCTCGTCGCGCACCACCCAGCCTTCCTGCGGCGCAAAGCTTTCCGATAGCCACAGGCCGCGAGTGTTCACCGGGGTGAACTGGCCATTGCGCAGTTGCAGCAGCTGATCCTGCGGCTGGCCCTGATGCAGCGGTATCAGGTAGATGTCGGGCCGGCTGCGCTCCAGGCGCGCAACCAATTGCCCGTCTTCCAAGCGTTCGTCGACATGAAACAGGCTCAGCTGTCGCGTCTCTTTCGGTAGCTCCATGCGCATGTCATATACCAGCTGCAACGATGCGGTCGGCAGGTGTACATAGGCGCGAGGACGCTCCATCAGCACCATGTTGCCGCACTGCACCGGGCGCGTGGCGCCGGATTGCGAGGCGAGCTTGAAGTGCACCGCCTCTCGGTAGTGCAGGCTGGCCTGGTACGGAGTGGGCAGCCAGGTATCGCCGAAACGCCCGGCAAGCCAGCCTTCAGGGGTTTCCAGCAGGCATTCTTCGGCGATTTCCTGAATGGCGGTAAGCAGCGGCAGGTTCAGCTCATGCGCCGGGATGTAGCCGGAAATCAGCTTGAGCACAACGTCACCACGGTCCGGCCGCTGCTGACGGACCAGCACCCAGTATTCGCGGCCCTGCCAGCTCATGGTCAGACGCACTGAAACGCCGAGATTGGCCAGTTCGATGGCAAAACGGCCCGGATCGGACACCTCCACCGGGCGGCGGCGCTCGATCACTTCGCTGAAGTTCAGCGGCCGGCCCAGACTCTGGTAGCTCAGGTTGTCCTGGCTGGCCTCGACGTAGAGAGGCAGGGTCTTGAATGCGGCAGGGCTCTTGCGCACCAGAACTCTTGGCATTCGGTTTCTCCTTGCGGCGAAGAAAGTAACCGCGCGGCATCAGCGTAATGCGCTTTCCGCGCAGCGGATGAACGTTGCCGCCAGGACCGTTTCAGTTGCCGGTCAGAACGGCAGCAGCAGTCCGTACGTTAGCCGTCAAATGCTGCGGATTGATAGTGCCGATGATCGCGCCGCTGACCCCTGGGTGACCGAACAGCAGCTCGAAACTGCGGCGGACCGGGTCGTCGCCTGGCTTGAGGCAGGCATGTCCGCTGGCCAGGGCTTTCTTGATCAGGATGCCCTTGCCGTGTGCAGCAGCGTAGTCGAGGACCGGTCGTTCGGCCTGCTCGTTGAGGTTGTAGGTCACCATCGCGCAGTCGCCCTGCTGCAGCGCAAGCAGTCCACCATCGACCGTCTTGCCGGACAGACCGAAGGCGAGGATCTTGCCCTCGCGCTTGAGTTGGGCCAGGGTCTGGTAGACCTCGGTGTGCTGCAGGATATCGAAGTCGTTGCCGTCCGAATGCACCAGCACCAGCTCGATGCGGTCGGTACGCAGACGCTTGAGGCTGCGCTCCACCGAGAAGCGCGTGTGGGCGGCAGAAAAGTCGAAACGCGACTGGCCGTTCTCGAACTCCTCGCCAACCTTGCTGACGATCACCCAATCCTCGCGCTGTCCGGCCAGCAACGGGCCGAGCCGTTCCTCGCTGACGCCGTAGGCCGGCGCGGTGTCGATCAGGTTGATACCCAGTTCGCGGGCCAGGGTCAGCAGTTCGCGAGCCTGGGCATCGTCGGGGATGGCGAAGCCGCTGGGGTACTTCACGCCCTGGTCGCGACCCAGCTTGACCGTGCCCAGACCCAACGGCGAAATGCGCAGGCCGGTGCTGCCCAGTGGGCGGTGCATGTCATGCAGCGTCGCGTTCATGGCAGCAGCCCTTCCCAGAACGGCCCGGTCAACGGTGGTCGCGGCAGTTCCGGTAGTGCAGGATGCTGGACGGGGCGAATGCCGTCGCGGGCGAGAGCGGCTTCGACGCGGTCGGAAAAGTCCGGTGACAGCGCCAGCTTGGTCGGCCAGCCGACCAGCAGGCGGCCCTGCTCGGCGAGAAAGGCGTTGTCCGGACGGGCGAGGGCCGATTGCGCCGGCTCGGCGCGGTCGATGCGCAGCGTGGTCCAGTGCGCTGCGGACAGGTCGATCCAGGGTACCAGCTCGGCCAGTTCCTTCTTCGCCGCGGCGATCTGGCTGGCTTCGTCGCGCGCCACGCCATCGGCTTCGGCCAGATCGCCGCCCAGGTACCAGACCCACTCGCCGTCTGCCGCCGGATGGCTGGTCACGGTGATTCGCGGTTTGGTGCCGCCGCCCAGGCAGTGGGCGTAGAGCGGCTTGAGCGTCGGCGCCTTGACGATGACCATGTGCAGCGGTCGGCGCTGCATGGCCGGCTGCTGCAGGCCGAGCGAAGTGAGCAGCTCGGCCGTTCCGCCGCCGGCGCTGAAAACGATGCGCTGAGCGCGGATCTCGCGGCCGTCGACGCGCAGACCGACCAGCTCGTCGCCATCGAGCAGCGGTTCGACCTGCTGGCCGGCGAGCAGGCTGTCGCCGGCCAGTTCGGCCAGGCGGGCGATCAGACTGGGCACATCGAGCACCAGTTCGCTGAGGCGGTAGACCTTGCCTTTGAATTTCGGGTGTTGCAGAGCGGGTGGCAGTTCGTCGCCCTTGACCTGACCAACCCGCGAGCGCACTGCCTTGCTGGCGAAGAAGCTGGTGAGGTTGCCGGCCAGCGTGCCGGGCGACCAGAGGTAATGCGCATCGGACAGCAGGCGCACGCCGCTGAGATCCAGCTCGCCCTTGCCTTCAAGAGCCTCGCGCCAGCGCCGTGGCATGTCGGCGATGGCTTCGGATGCGCCGGTTAGGGCGCCGCTCAAGGCGTATTTGGTACCGCCATGAATGATGCCCTGGGACTTCACGCTCTGCCCGCCACCCAGCGTTCCCTTGTCCACCAGCAACGTGGCAAAACCTTGCCTGCGCAGGCGCGCGTTGAGCCAGAGGCCGGCGACGCCGCCGCCAACGATTAGGACATCGGTGCTGAGGGATTCAGGCATGTGCAGGCCTCATACGGGGAAACGGACGCGCAGTATAACTGCATGCAGTTCGCGGGGCGCTCAGAGGGCGGTGCTGCCGGAGAACAGCTGAATGACCACCACGCCAGCGATGATCAGGGCCATACCGAGCACTGCCGGCAGGTCCAGGTGCTGGCGATAGATCAGCGCCGCAGCGATGCTGACCAGCACGATGCCCAGGCCCGCCCAGATGGCGTAGGCGATCCCCACCGGAATGGTCTTCACCACCAGCGCCAGCATCCAGAACGACAGGCTATAGCCACAGATCACCAGCAACAGGGGCAGCGGGCGGCTGAAGCCGGCCAGGGCTTTCATCGAGGTGGTGGCGATCACTTCGGCGCAGATGGCTATGGCCAGGTAAACGTAACCGGACATGGGAAATCCTGATCGTGGGCTGGAGGAGGTCAACTTCGTTCGGTCGCGTCCTCGTCAACTAGTTCGCCAGCCGTGGCGATTGTGGCTCGCCGGCAGGCGGCTTGCTAAGCTCCGCGCCCATGAATCGCACCCTCTATCCCCTGCTGTTCCACCTCGGCCTGCCACTGGTATTTCTGCGCCTGCTCTGGCGCGCCTGGCGCGCGCCGGCCTACTCCCGTCGTATCGGCGAACGTTTCGCCTTTGGTTTGCCGCCGCTTCGTCCGGGTGGCATCTGGGTGCATGCGGTATCGGTCGGCGAGAGCATCGCCGCGGCGCCGATGATCCGCGAACTGATGGCGCGCTATCCGCATCTGCCGATCACCGTCACCTGCATGACCCCGACCGGCTCGGAGCGCATCCAGGCGCTGTTCGGCGACAGCGTGCAGCACTGCTATCTGCCATATGACCTGCCCTGGGCGGCGGCGCGCTTTCTTGACCGCGTGCGGCCGAAGCTGGCGGTGGTTATGGAGACCGAACTCTGGCCCAACCATATCCATCAGTGTGCACGCCGCGGCATTCCGGTGGCGCTGGCCAATGCGCGCTTGTCCGAGCGCTCGGCCCGCGGCTATGCGCGCTTCGCCCGTCTGACTGCGCCGATGCTGGCTAAGCTGAGCCTGATTGCCGTGCAGACCGAGGCTGAAGCCGAACGTTTTCGCCAGCTCGGTGCGCGCGATGAGTGCGTGGAGGTGACCGGATCGATCAAGTTCGACCTGACCATCGACCCGGCACTGCTGGAGCGTGCCAGTAAATTGCGCCAGCAGTGGGCGGCGCTGGAACGTCCATTGTGGATCGCCGCCAGTACTCACGCCGGCGAGGACGAGATCATTCTGGCTGCGCATCGCCAGCTGCTCAGCAACCATCCGCAGGCGCTGCTGATCCTGGTGCCCAGGCACCCGGAGCGCTTCGCCTCGGTGTACGAGTCGGCGGTCAGGGATGGGTTTGTTGCCGTGCGGCGCTCGACGGGGGAAGTGGTCGACGCCGGCACCCAGGTACTGGTCGGCGACACCATGGGCGAGCTGCTGTTTCTCTACGCGCTGGCGGATATCGCCTTCGTTGGCGGCAGTCTGGTGCCCAACGGCGGGCACAACCTCCTCGAGCCCGCAGCGCTGGGCAAGCCGGTGCTCAGCGGCCCGCACCTGTTCAACTTTCTCGAGATATCGGCACAGTTGCGCGCTGCTGGCGCCCTGCGTGAAGTGCAGGATGCCGCGCAATTGTCTCTGACAGTCAGCGAGCTTTGGCGCGACCCGGATGTGGCAGAGCGTATGCGCAATGCCGGCCTCGGCGTGCTCAGGGCCAATCAAGGGGCGCTGGAGCGATTGCTGGCAGGTTTGGGGCGATTGCTCGGCTAGCGGTTGCGTCTGGCCTGGAAGGCAAAGCCTGCACGACTGCCGCCGCCGTCCGTAGTGCGCGAGCTTGGTGGGCTGAAGCCCACCCTACGGACCGGCCGCGTTGCAGCTTCCCACTGCGGGTACTTCGTTTTGCTTGGCGGCGAGCTTGGTGGGCTTGAGCCCACCAATCTGCGGGTCAAGCAAACACAGCGGCTCTCTGATCAATAGTCAATTCGCACCGGCTGGCCGATGGTTTGCGGCAGGTCCGGTGGCAGGAAGTCGGTGTCCGGGTTGTAGTCGGGCTTCAGGTACGCCGCCAGCTGCTGCAGATCGTCCGGATTGAGCGTGCCGGCGGCCTGTTTCAGGCGCAGATTGTCGAGAATGTAGTCGTAGCGGGCGTTGTTGTAGTCGCGCACGGCGCCGTAAAGGCGGCGCTGGGTGTCGAGCACGTCGACGATGTTGCGCGTGCCGACCTGATAGCCGATCTCCGTCGCCTCCAGCGCGCTCTGATTGGAGATGATCGATTGCCGGCGAGCCTCGACCTGCTCGATATCCGTATTCACCGCTCGGTGCAGATTGCGTGTGGATTCGACCACCTGGCGGCGCAGGCTCTCGCGCTGTTGCTCGCTCTGGCTCAGCTGGTAATAGGCCTCGCGACTCTGCGAAGTGGTCAGGCCGCCGCTGTAGAGCGGAATGTTCAGCTGCAGGCCGATGCTGCGCTGCTCGACGTCACCGGTGTAGCGCGGCATTACACCTGGTGGTAGACCGGTCGAGTCGGTGTTCGTGAAGCCCAGCGCATCGTTGTCGCCCTTGCGATAGGACGCCACCGCATCGAGCGTCGGTGCATGGCCGGAGCGGCGCTGGCGCAGGGTTTCTTCCGCTGCGGTCACCGCGTAATTGACCGCCAGCAGGTTGAGGTTCTGCCGCGTTGCGGTATCGACCCACGCCTTGGCCTCGTTCGGCACCGGGGCCAGCACCGGCAGGGTGTGGCGGATGCCTTCGAGGGCGATGTATTCGCGGTTGGTCAGTGTGTACAACGCCTGGAAGGCGTCCTCGACCTGGCGCTGTGCGATGGAGCGATTGGCCCGGGCGGTATCGAAGCCGGCCTGGGCTTCGAGCACGTCGGTCTTGTCCGACAGGCCGACTTCGAAGCGCTCGTTGGCCTGGTCGAGCTGGCGCTTGAATGCAGCTTCCTCGGCTTTCACCGCCGCCAGGTTGTCCTGCGCGCGCAGCACGGCGAAGTAGGCCTGGGCGCTCTGCAGAATCAGGTCCTGCTCGGCAATCGAGTATTCGATCGCAGCCTGCTCGCTGACAGCCTCCGCAGCCTTGAGCTGGAACCAGCGGTCGGCACGGAAGATCGGCTGGCTCAGCGTTGCCTGGTAGACGGTACCGCTGCGCGACAGCGAGGTGGAGCCCCTGCTGGTGTCGACGTCCGTTTCGGTATCGCTCAGCTCGGCGCCGGCGCTGAGGTTGGGCAACAGGCCGGCCCGCGCCTGCGGCACGATTTCCTGGCGTGCGCGAAACTGCGCACGCGCTGCAGCCAGGTCGGCGTTGTTGTTGACGGCTTGCTGATAGACGCTGACCAGATCGGTCTTGCTGGCGAGCGGGACGGTTTCCTGTGCCCATGCTGCTCCGGCGGTGAGGGAAGCCACGGCGAGAGCCAGGGGAAGTCTGCGCAGCATGTTGGGTCCATCCTGAATAGAGCTGAGGGGCAAGGCTAAGCGGCGGCTGACGGGGGGTCAAGGCGCGTGTGCGAGGCAATCTCAGATGCCGGTTGCGGCCGGCCGGAATGACCGAACGGTCGACTACTTTCGCCCTTGGCATGGCGTTCGTACTGGGTCTTGATTAGACTCGATGGCGTTCTTGTCGGGGTGCCTTGAAGCGAAGGCTGAGATCGGAAAGTTCCGGATCCCGTTGAACCTGATCAGGTTAAGGCCTGCGTAGGGAACAAGATGTGCTCGCCAGTCGTTCGGCCAGCTCTCTCAGCGCCAGTTCCGGCGCACCCGATGCCCTTGCCATCCGTGTTTTCAGGTTCGCTCCGACAATTCTCTAGGAGCCAGCCTGATGCGTGTAGAACAACAGAACCTGAGTGAATCCGCCCAGGTCGACCAGCAGTCGATCCAACCCTTCCCGCGTTCGCAGAAAATCTATGTGCAGGGTTCGCGTCCGGATATCCGCGTGCCGATGCGCGAGATTAGCCTGGACGTGACCCCGACCGACTTCGGCGGCGAGATCAACGCCCCGGTTACCGTCTACGACACCTCCGGCCCCTATACCGATCCGAACGTGCAGATCGACGTACGCAAGGGCCTGGCCGATGTGCGCAGTGCCTGGATCGAGGAGCGCGGCGATACCGAGAAGCTGCCGGGGTTGACCTCCGAGTTCGGCCAGCGTCGCCTGAACGACGCCGAGCTGACCGCCATGCGTTTTGCCCATGTACGCCATCCGCGGCGGGCCAAGGCCGGGCATAACGTCAGCCAGATGCACTATGCGCGCAAGGGCATCATCACGCCCGAGATGGAATACGTTGCCATCCGCGAGAACATGAAACTGACCGAAGCTCGAGAGGCTGGGTTGCTCAAGGATCAGCACGCCGGGCATAGCTTCGGCGCCTCGATCCCCAAGGAGATCACGCCGGAATTCGTGCGTGACGAAGTGGCCCGCGGTCGCGCCATCATCCCGGCCAACATCAACCACACCGAACTCGAGCCGATGATCATCGGCCGCAACTTCCTGGTGAAGATCAACGGCAACATCGGCAACTCGGCGCTGGGTTCTTCGATCGAAGAGGAAGTGGCCAAGCTGACCTGGGGCATCCGCTGGGGTTCGGACACGGTGATGGACCTGTCCACCGGCAAGCACATCCACGAGACCCGCGAGTGGATCATCCGCAACTCGCCGGTACCGATCGGTACCGTGCCGATCTACCAGGCGCTGGAAAAGGTCAACGGCGTGGCCGAAGACCTGACCTGGGAGCTGTTCCGCGACACGCTGATCGAGCAGGCTGAACAGGGCGTGGACTACTTCACCATCCACGCCGGGGTGCTGCTGCGCTACGTGCCGCTGACGGCCAAGCGCGTGACCGGCATCGTCTCCCGTGGCGGCTCGATCATGGCCAAGTGGTGCCTGGCGCATCACAAGGAGAATTTCCTCTACACGAACTTCGAGGAAATCTGCGAAATCATGAAGGCCTATGACGTCAGCTTCTCGCTGGGTGATGGCCTGCGTCCGGGCTCGATCGCTGACGCCAACGACGCTGCACAGTTCGGTGAGCTGGAAACCCTCGGTGAGCTGACCAAGATCGCCTGGAAACACGATGTGCAGTGCATGATCGAAGGCCCGGGTCACGTGCCGATGCACATGATCAAGGAGAATATGGACAAGCAGCTGGAATGCTGCGACGAGGCGCCGTTCTACACCCTGGGCCCGCTGACCACCGACATCGCGCCGGGTTACGACCACATCACCAGTGGCATCGGTGCGGCGATGATCGGCTGGTTCGGCTGCGCCATGCTCTGCTACGTCACGCCGAAGGAGCACCTTGGTCTGCCGAACAAGGATGACGTGAAGACCGGCATCATCACCTACAAGATCGCCGCGCACGCCGCCGACCTCGCCAAGGGTCATCCGGGCGCGCAGATTCGCGACAACGCGTTGTCCAAGGCGCGCTTCGAGTTCCGCTGGGAAGACCAGTTCAACCTCGGCCTCGACCCGGACACCGCGCGTGCCTTCCACGACGAGACGCTGCCGAAGGAATCGGCCAAGGTGGCGCACTTCTGCTCCATGTGCGGACCGAAGTTCTGTTCGATGAAGATTACCCAGGAAGTGCGCGAATACGCCGCTGAGCACGGCCTGACCGACGAGCAGAAGGCCATCGAGGCGGGCTTCGCCGAGCAGTCCTCGCGTTTCAAGGACGAAGGCTCGGTGATCTACAAGCAGGTGTGACCGGCGAGGTGTGATCGACTGGCTGTAGCCGACTCGAAGCGGGTCGGCATATACCGGCCCGCTTCGTATCCTCAGAGATATTCCGGCTTCAGAATGCCTTCCAGCTGTTCATGGGGGATGAACAGTTCAGGGTGCCCGCTCGAGTACGGCGCAATGCTGTACACGTCGTACTTGAGCAACACGCTGTCTTTCAGCAGCGCGATGTTTTCTGTCTGCTGGAAGGGCCAGAAGCCGGTGAACTCGGCGTCCTGGGCGTGGCCGTTCTCCACCAGCCAGCGTTGATGGGCCTGGCGCGCAACGCGCCAGAAGCTGCCCTCCTGCCCTGGGATCAGCAGGTCTTCGAGACGTAATTCCCGATCGGCCTCTCGGTCGTAGTTGATGAAGCCGCGACCGGGCATACCGTGGGCGCCACCGACATACAGATAGCTGGACAGCTCGACGACCAAGATGTCTCCGTGCTGCTCGCGCAGCTTGGCCTGCAGGTAGCTGCTCCAGCCCGGTTCGGCAGCGCGCAGAAACTGCTGCTGGTAACCCTTGAGCGAGTCCGGCAGGCGATCATCCGGACCATTGATGGTCGTCCGGCGCAGGCGCGCGTCGATCAGGTTGTTCAGTTCGGGTTCGTCGGTGAAGGTCAGGGTGTCGATGTTCACCAGCGGGCAGTCTTCGCCCTGGCAGCCCTGCGGGCGTTGCTCGGTGAGGTTCTGCCGCACCTCCACCGGGCGTTCGGAGGCAAGGTGCTGACAGCCGCTCAGCAGCACGACAAGGCTGCTCAGCAGGATCAGAGTGCGGATGGAGGCGGTTCGATTCATGGTTGGTCCAGGCATGGCAGTGCGCTTTCGATTGCCGAAGACACCTGAAGTTCGTGCGGCGCTGCAGGTGGAGCTTTCTTCGGCTACGGTGGTCTGCAAAGGGCTGCGCCAGCGGCGATGCCGCGTTAGGATGGCGACGAAGCCGCTCACGTTGTGACGGTTGCAGTCGCCCGCCGTCACGTAAGGCGCGGTTCAAACCGATATGAGTAGTACCCGATGAGCGAGACCTTCAAGCCCGGACCGGATGATGTCCAGATCCTCCGACGAGAGCAATGCTTCAGCGGCTTTTACCGGCTGGAACGCCTGCACCTGCGTCATCGCCAGTTCAGCGGCGCCATGGGTGCGGAGTTGAGTCGCGAGCTGTTCGTGCGGCATGACGCCGTGTGCGTGCTGCCCTACGATCCGCAGCGCGATCAGGTGGTGCTTATCGAGCAGTTCCGCGTGGGTGCGCTGGGCAAGGTTGAGAACCCCTGGCTGATCGAACTGGTGGCGGGGCTGATCGACAAGGACGAGTCACCTGACGCGGTGGCCCGGCGCGAGGCGGTCGAAGAAGCCGGGCTGGAGCTGGGCGAGCTGTGGCCGATCACCCGGTACTTCCCGTCCCCAGGCGGCAGCGATGAACAGGTGCATCTCTACATCGGTCGCTGCGACAGCGAAGGCGCACAAGGCGTCTTCGGTCTGGCCGAGGAAGGCGAGGATATCCGCGTGCATGTCTGGCCGCTGCAGAAGGCACTCCGCGCGGTCAACGAGGGTGGTATCGACAACGCGGCCAGCATCATTGCACTGCAGTGGCTGGCCTTGAATCGAGAGCAGGTGCGGGGGGCGTGGACATGAGAAAGACGCGCGAGCGATACCGAGTCGACCTGCTCGAGCTGCAGTCGGCCTGCGAGGCCAATTACCTGCGCCTGATGCGCCTGCTGCCGGGCATGCGTAACGGTTGCGACGCGCGCCGCATCGCCATCAGTCAGGGCGACATGTTGCTCGGTGTGCTGGTGCTCGAGGTGCTGGAGAGCTGCCCTTACACCACGACCTTGCAGGTCAGTCAGGAGAACTGCTTGACCTGGTTGCCGGTGCCGAAGATGGAGGTGCGGGTTTACCACGATGCGCGCATGGCCGAAGTCATTCGCGCCGAGAATGCGCGACGTTTCCGCGGCATTTATCACTACCCCAACGCGCAGATGCACCAGCCGGACGAGAAGAACCAACTCAATCTGTTCCTCGGCGAATGGCTGGGCCACTGTCTGGCCTGCGGGCACGAGCTGGAACCGGTGCTCTGACCCCTTGCACCATGCCTTGATAGCCTGATAGTGCGCTTGATCCGCCCTGGATGCGCAGCGCTATTCTGTGATCCAAGCCCACATCCCGAGGTTTACCCCCCTGCCGGGCACCTACCATAATTCCGTTGCGATTTAGCTCAAGGAGAAGGGCATTGCCTGGTGCGTCCCTGACTGTTGAAGATTCGGTTCTGCTGGTGCAGCTTACCGACAGCCATCTGTTTGCCGAAGCGGACGGCAAGCTGCTGGGCATGAATACCTGTGACAGCCTGGAGCAGGTGGTCGAGCTGGCCATCGACGAGCAGCCGCGCATCGACCTGATCCTTGCCACCGGCGACCTGTCGCAGGATGGCTCGGTAGCGTCCTACCAGCGGTTCCGCCGGCTTGCCGAACGCATCGAAGCACCAGCGCGCTGGTGTCCGGGGAACCACGACGAGCTGGCAGCAATGCGTGAGGCCTGCCGTGGCAGTGCACTGATGGAACCGGTGCTGGAGATCGGCGGCTGGCGTGTGGTGATGCTCGATACGCTGGTGGCGGGCTCGGTGTTCGGCATGCTGCGCAACGATCAGCTGGAACTGCTCGAGCGTGCACTGAGTGAGGCGCCGGACCATCACCACCTGATCTGTCTGCACCATCATCCGGTGTCCATCGGCAGCCGCTGGATGGATACCATCGGGCTGCGCAATCCTGACGCCCTGTTCGAGGTGCTGGATCGTCACAGCAACGTGCGTGCATTGCTCTGGGGTCATATCCACCAGGAGTTTGATAGCTGGCGTAACGACGTACGCCTGCTGGCGTCGCCATCGACCGGCGTGCAGTTCGCCCCGCAGAGCGAAGACTTTCAGGTCGACAACGTCGCGCCGGGTTATCGCTGGCTGCGGCTATATGCCGATGGGCAGCTGGAAACCGGAGTTTCCCGGGTCAGCGGTATCGAGTTCGAGATCGACTACAGCGTCAAGGGCTACTAACGCGCCTCTGCGCGCAGTGACACGCGCTGGCGGTACTTGCCAGCAGATACCCCGAACCCACCCATCATGCCGCCGGCCTGCTTGCAGACGGCGGCAGGTGCCTTGTAGCCTTGCGGTTTTCCTACGAACTGTATCCATGTCCAGCTATTCACCTTCGATTCTCTATATCCACGGTCTCAACAGCTCACCGGTCTCGCAGAAGGCCAGCCAGTTGTCCGCTGCGCTGGAGAAACTGGGCATGGCCGAACGCTTGCGGGTCCCCGCGCTGCACCATCATCCGCGTCAGGCCATCGCCCAACTCGAAGCATGCCTGGCCGAGCTCGGCCGGCCGTTGCTGGTCGGCAGCTCGCTTGGCGGCTACTATGCGACGCACCTCGCCGAGCGCCATGGCCTCAAGGCATTGCTCATCAATCCGGCCGTGACACCGCACCGCCGGTTCGACGGTTATCTTGGGCCGCAGACCAATCTGTATAGCGGGGAAGTCTGGGACCTCACCGACGATCATGTAACCGCCTTGGCGGAACTGGAAACCGCGCCACCACAGAATGCCGAGCGCTATCAGGTCTGGCTGCAGACGGGCGACGAGACACTGGATTACCGTGACGCCGCGCAGTTCTATCGTGGCTGTGCACTGCGCATTCAGGCCGGTGGCGACCATGGCTTCCAGGGATTTGCCGAGCGTCTGCCGGCGCTGCTGGCCTTTGCCGGCTTCGAGCCGCAGGCATGGCTTGATCGGCTCTGAAGGGCTGCTGATGCGCGGCGCAACGTTAGCGCGGCTAGTCGGCGGTCAGGGTGGTTTCGCGAACGTGGACCGGCCATTTCATTCCGGCGTTGCGCGAATTTCGCTGCCCGCAAGGGCTGATTAATTCAGAACATAAGGACAGTGCCAGACAGATGTCTTATACCGCAGAAGCCATCGAGGTTCTTTCCGGCCTCGACCCGGTGCGCAAGCGCCCGGGCATGTACACCGACACCTCGCGGCCAAACCACCTGGCCCAGGAAGTCATCGACAACAGCGTCGACGAAGCCCTCGCCGGCCATGCCCGCTCGGTTCAGGTGATCCTGCATCAAGACAATTCGCTGGAAGTGATCGACGACGGCCGTGGCATGCCGGTGGATATTCACCCGGAAGAGGGCGTGCCGGGCGTCGAGCTGATCCTCACCAAGCTGCACGCGGGCGGTAAGTTCTCCAACAAGAACTATCAGTTCTCCGGTGGTTTGCACGGCGTCGGCATCTCGGTGGTCAACGCGTTGTCGACGCGGGTCGAAGTGACCGTCAAGCGTGACGGCAACGAGTACCGCATGAGCTTCGCCGATGGCTTCAAGGCTACCGACCTGGAAGTCATCGGCAGCGTCGGCAAGCGCAACACCGGTACCAGCGTGCGCTTCTGGGCCGATCCGAAATACTTCGATTCCCCCAAATTCTCCATCAGCCGGCTCAAGCATGTACTCAAGGCCAAGGCTGTGCTCTGCCCGGGGCTGAGCGTCAGCTTCGAGGACAAGGCCAGCGGTGAGAAGGTCGAGTGGCATTACGAGGATGGTCTTCGTTCGTACTTGGTGGACTCGGTCAGCGAGTATCTGCGCCTGCCGGACGAACCCTTTGTCGGTGCCCTGGCCGGCAATACCGAGGCGGTGGACTGGGCGCTGCTGTGGCTGCCGGAGGGCGGCGAGAGCGTTCAGGAGAGCTACGTCAACCTGATTCCAACGGCCCAGGGCGGCACCCATGTCAACGGTCTGCGCCAAGGCCTGCTGGATGCCATGCGCGAGTTCTGCGAGTTCCGCAACCTGCTGCCGCGCGGGCTGAAGCTGGCGCCGGAAGACATCTGGGAGCGCATCGCCTTCGTCCTCTCGATGAAGATGCAGGAGCCGCAGTTCTCCGGGCAGACCAAGGAACGTCTGTCGTCCCGCGAGGCCGCCGCCTTCGTCTCCGGCGTGGTCAAGGATGCCTTCAGCCTCTGGCTCAACGCCCACCCGGAACTGGGCATGCAGCTGGCGGAACTGGCGATCAGCAACGCCGGGCGCCGGCTCAAGGCCGGCAAGAAGGTCGAACGCAAGAAGATCACCCAGGGCCCGGCGCTGCCGGGCAAGCTGGCCGACTGCGCCGGGCAGGACCCGATGCGCGCCGAGCTGTTCCTGGTCGAGGGTGACTCGGCCGGCGGCTCGGCCAAGCAGGCGCGGGACAAGGAGTTCCAGGCGATCATGCCGCTGCGCGGCAAGATCCTGAACACCTGGGAAGTCGACGGCGGCGAAGTGCTGGCCAGCCAGGAAGTTCACGACATCGCCGTCGCCATCGGCGTCGATCCGGGCGCGGCCGATCTGGGCCAGCTGCGTTACGGCAAGATCTGCATCCTCGCCGACGCCGACTCAGACGGCCTGCACATCGCCACGTTGCTCTGCGCCCTGTTCGTTCAGCATTTCCGCCCTCTGGTCGAGGCCGGCCATGTGTATGTCGCCATGCCGCCGCTGTACCGCATCGATCTGGGCAAGGACATTTTCTACGCGCTGGATGAGGCCGAGCGGGACGGCATCCTCGAGCGTCTGGTTGCTGAAAAGCGCCGTGGAAAACCTCAGGTCACCCGATTCAAGGGCCTCGGTGAGATGAATCCGCCGCAACTGCGCGAGACCACCATGGACCCCAACACGCGTCGACTGGTACAGCTGACCCTGGATGATTTCGAGGGTACCCGGGAAATCATGGACATGCTGCTGGCGAAGAAGCGCGCCGGCGATCGCAAGAGCTGGCTCGAGTCCAAGGGCAACCTGGCGGAGGTGCTGGTTTGATCCGTCGCTGGATAGCGCTGCTGAGTCTGGCCTCGGCACCGCTCTGGGCCAACGAGCCGGCGCCCGAACTGAAGCTGCTCGACGAGCACCCGGTGGCCGGAATGGCCGGTGGCAACCTTTCTGGAATGGCCTGGTGTGGCGATGCCTTGTGGGCCGTTTCCGATCGCGAGGACGACGTTCTCTATCGTCTGGATACCAGCGTCTCGCCCTGGCA
>NZ_JXXD01000118.1 GCF_000935215.1 Stutzerimonas stutzeri | reverse complement strand
TGACGCAGCTTCTCCGGTTTGATCAGGAAGCGAGCCAGGGCCGGCAGCAGCCAGATCGCGCCGACCATGTTCCAGAGGAACATGAAGGTCAGCATCAGACCCATGTCGGCCTGGAACTTGATCGCCGAGAACACCCAGGTCACCACACCAATCGCCAGGCAGACGCCGGTGAAGATCACCGCCTTGCCGGTGGACTTCAGGGTCTGGTAGTAGGCTTCCTGCAGGGTCATGCCCTGGCGCAGGAACGACTCCAGACGGCTGTAGATGTAGATGCCGTAGTCCACACCGATACCTACACCCAGTGCGATCACCGGCAGCGTCGCCACCTTCACCCCGATGCCCATGAAGGCCATCAGCGCGTTACCGAGGATCGATGTCAGCACCAGCGGCAGGATCACGCAGAGCGTGGCCGCCAGCGAACGGAAGGTCAGCAGGCACATGATGCTCACGGCCAGGTAGACGGCGATCAGCATGGTGGTTTCCGACGCTGCGATGACCTCATTGGTGGCCGCTTCGATACCGGCGTTACCTGCCGCCAGCACGAACTCCAGTCCTTCGCGGTTGTTCTCCTCGGCAAACTCCTTCGCCGCGGCGACCACGTGTTCCAGCGTCTCGGCCTTATGGTCGTTGAGGAACACCAGTACCGGTGCCAGCGAGCAGTCGCTGTTGTACATACCTTCGGCACGGGCGATGGAGTTGTTCAGCACATGCTGGTTACGCGAAAGCGTTTCCCATTTCAGGCTGCCCTCGTTCATGCCCTTGATGCCCTGGCGCGCCACCGACACCATCGACACCGCCGACTGTACCCCCTCGGTGTTCTGCATCTTCCACATCAACTCGTCCATGGCGGCGAGCGTGTCGTAGTGCGAACAGCCTTCCGGCGCGGTCTTGACCATCACTACCAGCACGTCGGAACTGGTCGAGTAGTTGCGAATGACGAAGTCGTTGTCCAGGTTGTAGCGCGAATCCGGATGCAGCTCCGGCGCGCCCTGATCAAGGTCGCCGATCTTCAGGTTCTGGCCGTACCAGAGGCCACCCGCCAGCGCGACCACGGCGATAGTGATGGAGATCGGTGCCACCTTCGGGCTGGCGAAATTCGACAGCGCGCGCCAGAACGGATGATCGCGCGAGGCTTCTTCGCGGGCCTGCTTGATCGCCCGCTGGCTGATGCCCATGTAGGAAATCGCAACCGGCAGCAGGATCAGGTTGGTCAGGATGATCACCGCCACGCCCAGCGAAGCACCGATGGCCAGCTCGCGGATCACGCCGATATCGATCAGCAGCAGGGTAACGAAACCCACCGCGTCGGACAGCAACGCCACCATCCCCGGGATGAACAGCTGACGGAAAGCCATGCGCGCCGCCGTCACCGGATCCTCGGTATAGCCGGAGGCCATGGCGATGCCGTTGATCTTCTGTACGCCGTGGGAGATACCGATGGCGAAGACCAGGAACGGTACCAGCATCGAGTACGGATCGAGCCCGAAGCCCAGGGTGTGCAACAGGCCGAGCTGCCAGGTCACGGCGATCAGCGTGGTGATCAACACCGCAATGGTGCTCTTCAGGCAACGGGTGAACCACAGCAGCAGGACGAAGGTGATGCCGATGGCGACGATGAAGAACAACGCCACACCGACCAGCCCGTCGATCAGGTCACCGACCTTCTTGGCGAAGCCGATGATGTGAATCTCCACATTCGGGTTCTGCGTCTCGTACTTGTCGCGAATCTTCTCTTCCAGCTCGTGGGAGAACTTCTGGTAGTCCAGCTTGATCTGCTTGCTGCGATCTTCCGGATCCGAGTAGGACTCCATCAGCGGCACGTCGATGATGCTGGACTTGAAGTCATTGGCGACCAGACGCCCGACCTGACCGGACTTGAGAATGTTGCTGCGAAGGTCATCGAGACTTTCCGGCGACCCGTCATAGGTCTGCGGAATGACCTCACCGCCGGCGAAGCCTTGCTCTGTCACCTCGGTCCAGCGAACGCTGGGACTCCAAAGCGACTTCATGTTGGAGCGATCGACACCTTGGATATAGAACACTTCGTCATGAATCTGCCGCAGCGTTTCCATGTAGTCCTTGGCGAAGATGTCACCATCTTTTGCTGCCACGGAGATCCGCACCGTGTTGCCGAGGTTGGCCAGATCATTCTGGTGCTCGAGCATCTTCTGGATATACGGATGCCCCAGCGGAATCATCTTCTCGAAGCTGGTCTGCGGCCGAACCTGGGCCGCCTGATAGAAGAGAAATGCGCTGATCAGCAGGCAGAGTACGACGACTGCCGGCCGGTTGTTGAAGATCAGGCGCTCGAGGAACGACGCCGGCTTCTGGTGGTGCTTGGTCATGCAGACTCTCCCGGCTTTATTGTTGTGTGGCCAGATCCGCGCCCGATGGCGAGGCGATGCGAACACCACCCTGCCCTACCAGGATCAGGTTGCCTTGGGAATCGGAGGTGACACCCGACAGCGAACGGCGGTCGGGGCGATTGAACAGCTTGAAGCTACGGCCCTGATCGTCGCTGGTGAGTACCGCGCCGCCGTGACCGACCACCACGATGCGCCCATTACGCAGCAGGTTGCCGTCGGCCAGCCCGGACTCCAGTACATTGCCGTTGCCGTTGACGAGCTCGATGCCTTCCCAGCTGTCGCCGAAGTCGATGGAGCGGAACAGGTGGCCGCGCAGCCCGAAGGCAACCACGACCCCCGGTTCCGAACCGCCGACTACCCCGAAGAACGACCCCTGATACGGCGACTCGACGCGCTCCCAGGTTTCGCCCATATCGGCAGAACGGAACATTCCGCCCAGTTCGCCTACGACAAACAGGCCCGAGCCCTGAATATGGGTGATGGCGTTCAGGTGATAACCGTCCTCGTTGTCGAGGCGCTCACTGATGTCCTCCCAGCTCTGACCGCCATCGATGGTTTCGAGCAGCGCACCGTAGGCGCCAACCGCGATGCCGTGCTGGGTGTCTTCGAACCAGACGTCCAGCAAGGGGGCCTCGCGTTCGCGATCCTCATACTGCGCCGTCCAGCTCTCACCGCCGTCGGCTGTAGCCAGGATCAACGCGTCATGGCCAACCGCCCAGCCGTGCTTGTCGTCGACGAAGTCGATGGCCGTCAGCAGCTGGCGCGTCGGCACCTTGGCCTGCATCCAGCTGGCGCCACCATCGTCGGAATAGAGAATGTGGCCTCTATCGCCTGCCGCAACTAGCCGTTCGCCGGCCTGGGTGATATCGAGCAGAAGATTGGAAACCGCCTTGGCCGACTCGATCGAGTAGCGGGCCTGGCCATCGGTAGCAGCCTGGGCGGGCGCCGATGCTGCGAGCAGCAGGAGTGAGAAGGCGCCGCACAGCGAAAGCATGCCGGCAACCGATGAGTGAAGACGCGACGCCCTCGCCTGGGATGGAACCACGGCGCGGCCGGATAGTGTGCGCCGCTGAACGGGCTCACTCATACATACCCCCTTTATTCTTATTAGGTAAGGCCTGTAATGCAGGCTCGGCCATCCTAGCCAGCTTCCACAGACAGGCACAATTGGCCGGACGTTATGAATTGTTAACTCTCACGCAATGATTGACGCGTGATCACTCAGGCTGATTGGGCCAGTGGCCAGTATGTGCCGACCGCCCCTTTCGATCCCGCAGTGACGATCCGACGCGAGGCGCCAGAGGATGGTCACGATACGCAGGAAGGTTGTTTGCCGTGGATAGTGCCTGGAACGGGCCCTCGTAAAAGAAAGGCCGATCGCATTGCACGATCGGCCTTGTCGAGTCAGGCGAGGCTCTTGCTCACCACTTCGTAGACATCGCTGGACAGCTCTCCGGACGCAAGGATGCGCTCCAGCTCGGCCCTCATCAGCGCCTGCCGGGCGCTGTCGTACTTGCGCCAGCGGGTCAGCGGTGCCAGCAGCCGCGAGGCGATCTGCGGGTTCAGCGCGTTGAGGGTGATCACCTGGTCGGCGAGGAAGCGGTAGCCGGCGCCATCGGCGCGGTGGAAGTTGACCAGGTTCTGGTTGGCGAAGGCGCCGATCAACGCACGCACCTTGTTCGGATTCTTCAGGGTGAATGCCGGGTGCTGCATCAGCGTCTGCACCCGTTCCAGCCCGCCGGGCAACGGGTTGCCGGCCTGAACACTGAACCACTGGTCCATTACCAGCGGGTTGTCCTTGAAGTGCTCGGCGAAGGCCTGCAGCGCCTTGTCGCGCTCAGCCTCGAACGGCGAGTTGACCAGCACGGCCAGTGCGGTCAAGCGCTCGGTCATGTTGTCGGCCTGCTCGAACTGTTCCAGGCAGGCTTCCACGACTTCGGCTTTTTCGCTCAGCATCAGATACGACAATGCGATGTTCTGCAGGGCGCGACGGGCGAAATGTTCGGCCGAGGCGACATAGGGCGTGCTGCGCGAGGTTTCGCGATTGGCCTGGTAGCGCTGCCACAGCGGCTCGAACAACGCGTCGGCGATGCGCTTGCGGGCGAACTCGCGTGCCGTATGGATGGCATCCACGTCCGCCACTTCGCTGATTTCGGTCAGATAGGCCTCGCCCGGCAACGAAAGCATTTCGGCAACCATGGCTGCATCAAGCGTCTCGTTTTGCAACAGGCTGCATAGCGCCTCGACCAGGCGCTCATCCATCACCAACGCTTCCCCACGCTGATGCCGACCGATCAGCTCCTGCAGCACCTGCACCGACAGCTGCTGACCCGCTTCCCAGCGATTGAAGCCGTCGGAATCGTGCTGCATCAGGAACATCAGCTGGTCGCGGTCGTACGGGTAATCCAGCTTTACCGGCGCGGAGAAGCCGCGCAGCAGCGATGGCTGCGGACGCTCGGCGACGTCGACGAAGGTAAAGGTCTGTTCGGCTTCGGTCACCGCCAGCACGCGGCTGGTTCCGACGGCGGAGGCTTCACCGTCCAGACGCAGCGGCATGTCCGAACCATCGGCGGCGAGCAGGCCCAGCGCCACCGGAATCACGAACGGCTCCTTGGTCGGCTGGCCCGGCGTCGGTGGACAGCTCTGGCGGAAGGTCAGGCGGTAGGTCTGCGCCGCCTCGTCGTATTGCTCGCTGACAGCCAGGCGCGGCGTGCCGGACTGGCTGTACCAGCGCTTGAACTGGGTCAGATCGGCACCGTTGGCGTCTTCCATGGCCTTGACGAAATCATCGACCGTCACGGCCTGGCCGTCATGCCGCTCGAAATAGAGGTCGCTGCCCTTGCGGAAGCCCTCGTCGCCCAGCAGCGTCTGGATCATGCGCACCACTTCGGCGCCCTTCTCGTAGACGGTCAGGGTGTAGAAGTTGGAAATCTCGATGAAGGATTCCGGGCGCACCGAGTGCGCCATGGGGCCGGCGTCCTCGGCGAACTGGTGGGTGCGCAGGTAGGCGACATCCTCGATGCGCTTGACCGTCGCCGAGTTCATGTCGGCGCTGAACTGCGAATCGCGGAAGACGGTGAAGCCTTCCTTGAGCGACAGCTGGAACCAGTCGCGACAGGTCACGCGATTGCCCGACCAGTTGTGGAAGTATTCGTGGGCGACGATGGCCTCGACGCGCTGGTGCGCGGCATCGGTAGCGGTTTCGGCGCGGGCCAGCACGGCGCTGGAGTTGAAGATATTGAGGCCCTTGTTCTCCATGGCGCCCATGTTGAAGTCGTTGACCGCGACGATCATGAAGATGTCCAGGTCGTACTCGCGACCGTAGGCCTCTTCATCCCACTTCATCGACTTCTTCAGGCTGTCCATGGCGTGCTGGCACTTGTCGACGTTCTCCGGCTCGACGTAGATCCGCAGCGCCACGTCGCGCCCGCTCATGGTGGTGAAGCTGTCCTCGATGGCCCAGAGGTCACCCGCCACCAGGGCGAACAGGTAGGCCGGCTTCTTGAACGGATCTTCCCAGGTCGCCCAGTGCCGACCGTTGTCCTCGCTGCCGCTGGCAATCGGGTTGCCGTTGGAAAGCAGCACCGGATAGGCCTTTTGTTCGGCGCTCACGGTGGTGGTGAACTTGCTCATCACGTCCGGGCGGTCGAGGTAATAAGTGATCTTGCGGAAGCCCTCGGCCTCGCACTGGGTGCAGAACATGCTGCCGGACTTGTACAGCCCTTCCAGCGCGGTGTTGCTTTCCGGATGGATGACCACCGAGCTGTCGATGACGAAGCTTTCGCTGTCCGGCTGCAGGGTCAGACAGTCTTCGCTGATCTGGTAGTCGCCCAGGCTCAGCTCGCGGTCGTTCAGCGCGATGGCCTGCAGCTCAAGCTCCTGGCCGTGCAGCTCCAGCGGCGGCAGCTTGCCAGCCGGGCGCTCGGGATTGCGGCGCATCACCAGCTGGGCGTGCACCAGGGTGCGGTCCTCGTACAGTTCGAAGGTCAGGTGGGTTTCATCAATCAGGTATTCAGGCGCCTGGTAATCCTTCAGATGAATGACTTTCGGTTGTTCGGTACGCATGGAAACCTCGTCGACTGAGCTTCAAGCGGGTAGCTTCAAGCAGGAATTTGGCGATGGACTGCCAGCCCGGAAACCGGGCTGCGGATGAGTTCGAGCTTAGCGTCTGTCGCGACGGACTTGTAGGGTGGAAACGGAGAAGCCTTTTCCACAGGGCTGTTCCAGGCCGCTCATCCTTGAGCCCGCCGGCCGTAAGCGGTGGATAAGCGAAGCGTTATCCACCCTACGCGGTAGCGCTGGCGGCGACCTGATAAGCGGTGAACTTGCGAATGTTGATCACGCCGGTATCGAGAATCAGGTACTGGCCCTTGATGCCCCTGAGCGTACCTTCGACTACGGGCGTCTTCTCCAGATCGAGACTGACCACCTTGGTCGGATAGGCGTCGACCGGATAGCGAATCTCCAGCACCTCGGCGTCCGCCACCGGCTGGATCGCCTGCAGCCCGTAGCGCTGTTGCAACTCGCGCAACCCATCGGCACAGGCATCGAAGATCTGCTCGCGCATTTCGATCAGGTCGATGGGTTCGGCATCGCCCTTGAGCAGCGCGCGCCAATTGGTGCGATCCGCCACCTGGCTGCGCAGCAGGTCTTCGACCATTCCGGACTGCTGGCGCGTGGCGACGCGCATGATCGGCAGCGCCTGGCTGGCGCCCTGATCGAGCCAGCGCGTCGGCAGTTGCGTGGCACGGGTGATCCCGACCTTGATGCCCGACGAGTTGGCCAGGTAGACCACGTGGTCGGTCATGCAGAAGTCCATGCCCCACTGCGGGTCGCGGCAGGTGCCGAAATCGTGGTGGCACTTTTCCGGGCTCATGATGCAGACATCGCACTGCGGCAGCTTCTTGAAGCAGGGATAGCAATAACCCTGGCTGAAGCTCTTGTTGGTCTTGCGACCGCAATGGGTGCAGTTGATGGCGCCGAGGTATTCCAGACGCAGGGTCTTGCCGATCAGCGGATTGACCGGCACCAGCTCGTCGTTCAGACGGAAGGAATACTGCGCCGGTGCGCCGAGCTGGATCGACATCTTGCTCAGCGCACCGCGTCCCAATTCGAGCATCAGTGGCGGGTTCCCGAAGCGGGAGCGAACAGGCTGGTATCGATGGCCGGCTCAGCCTTCTTGCTCTTGGAAGCACATTCCTGACCGCCCATGAAGCCGGTGCGCTGTTCTTCCGGGAGGTTCTTCATCTCCCAGGCGATCACCGCCTGCATGCAGGTTTCCTTCTGCTCGGGGGTCAGCTTGCGGCCGTCAGCCCATTTGCCTAGTTCAAGCGCCTGTTTGAGGTTCAGGTAGATTTCGGGGGTGATGTTTTCGGCGGTTTGGATAAAGGTCGACATGGCCAGCTCCGAGGGAAACGAGCGGCCATTCTACCGGGCAGCTGTGCTTTAGGGAAAAGCCTCAGCGCTGGCGCCGATGGCGCACCAGGGTGCCGCCAATCACGCCGGTCACGCAGCCGGCGACCAACCCGCCGACATGAGCGGCATTGGCGATGGCCAACGCGCCGAAACTGAGCACCTCAATGACGCCGGTGAGGCAGATCACCAGCCACACCAGCATCAGCACCACCACGCCGGGCGGCAGTCGGTAGGCCTCGTTGGGCGCGAGCTTCTGATATAGCCAGCAGTGCCCGAGCAGCCCGTACAGCACGCCGGAAAGCCCACCAAAAATACCCGGGCCACCGAACAGGTACTGGGCGAAGTTGGACACCAAACCGAACAGCAGCGTCAGCGCCAGCAGCACCCAGGCGCGCTGAAGGGCTTCGATGCGCCGCCCCAGCTCCCAGAACCACATGCTGTTCATCGCCAGATGCAGAATGCCGAAATGCACGAAGATCGGCGTGATCAGCCTCCACCATTGTCCGGCAGCGAGTGTCTGCTCCAGCGAGGCGAAGTAGGCGTATTCACCGTCGACACGGAAGTCGACGAAGTTCAGCCAGCGGATCGTCGCGAAATTCTCACCAAGCATGGTGATAGCCGCGACAACCACGGTGATGACCAATACCGCCGCGGTCAGCGGGCTGGCGCGCAGAGCGGCGACGAAACCGCCGCGGCGACGCGGCTGTTCGATGACGACGCTGTCATCGCCATGGGGATGCCGCGCGTAAAGGTCACGAACCTGCTCGACAACCTCAACCGGCACGCGCAGTACCTGTTGATCGCCCTCCTCCGACACCCGGCACGGCACCCGCAGACGGCGCAGCAAGGCGATGAAACCGCTGAGGTCTTCCGACAGCGGCAGGCGCAGCGCTTCGCTCACCTCGACACTCATGTTCGGAACACCGCGCAGACATCGACCCAGACGAACTTCGCCGGGTCCAGCCGGACTTCCTGATCCAGTCGATAGGCCACCAGTTTGCCGTTCTTCACCGCGCTGTAGTCCAGGCAGGCCAGATTGTCGCGCAGCGGCCCCGGCTGGCCACGCCGCCAGTAGTGGCCGACGAACAACAGCGGCTCGTCCGGACCGTAGAGGAAGAGGCGATTCTTCTGTTGCGCAGATAGCGGCATGCGCGCCGCATGGTCCGGCAGGCCGTCGGGCTGGAACACCACGTCACCGTAGGTCTGTGGGTTCTCTTCCCAGAATTTGGTGCGGAAGAAGGTGCGCACGAAACCTTCCTCACTGGTCAGCGTCATGCCCTCGGGCAGCGGCATATCGGTGCCGCGCAGCAGCCGATCCAGCGCCTGGCAGATGAAGGTGCCCGGCAGGCCGGCTTCGCGCAGGATTGCCGGATTGAGGCAGGCGTCGTTGAGAAACGGACGCAGGCGTGCGATCACCCAGCTGTCCCAGCAGGCATGCACCACGCGGAAGCGCTCGGATTCCAAGAACAGTGGCAACTCGTAGAACCATTCGCGGAACGCTCGCCACTCGTCCGGATACGGTTCGAACTGCTCGAACGTCTCCTGCAGCAGGCGGGCGAAGCGCGGCGTGCGGTCACGCACGAATTCCCGGCCGCTGCCCGGCGGTGCCGGCATGTACCAGCCCAGCGCGTTGAACTCGTGGTTACCCATGATGCAGTAGGCTTGCCCACGATCGACCATGTCGTAGACCAGATGCAGCGCCTCGCGGATATGCGGGCCGCGGTCGATGATGTCGCCGAGGAAGATCACCTGTCGCCGCGAATGGCGCCAGACCCCGCCCTCCAGGCGGTAGCCCAGCTGATCCAGCAGCCGCGCCAGTGCACGACCGCAGCCATGCACATCACCGATAAGGTCGTAGCCGCGTTCGGGATCAAGCTGCATCAATCGCCCCCGCCGAGGCGACTGCCCCAGCCCAGCTTGGTCCGGCAAACTTCGTAGTAGTTGTGGTCCAGCGGATGGATCAGGTGCAGCTTCTGCGGCTTCTTGCGCACCGTCACTGTATCGCCCGGGGCACAGGTGAAGTGGTTCTGGCCGTCGCAGGACACCTGCGGATAGATCTGCATGTTCGGCGACACCACGATCTTCAGCTCGCTGTTGCCATCGACCACGATCGGACGGCTCGACAGCGTGTGCGGGTACATGGGCACGACGACGATGGCGTCCAATCGCGGATGCATGATCGGCCCGCCCGCCGACAGCGAATAGGCAGTGGAGCCGGTGGGGGTCGCCACGATCAGGCCGTCAGCCTTCTGGCTGCAGACGAACTGGCCGTCGATGTACAGCTCGAATTCGATCATGCGCGTGGATTTGCCCGGATGCAGCACCACATCGTTGAGCGCGTCGCCCTCGCCGATCGGCTCGTCGAAGCGTCGCGCCTGGGCCTCCAGCAGAAAGCGATTTTCCAGGGTGTACTGGCCGTTGAGCACTTCGGCGACTTTCTCTTCCAGCTCATCCGGACGGATGTCGGTGAGAAAGCCGAGGCTGCCACGATTGATGCCGAGTACCGGCACCCGGTGCTTGGCCATCGCCCGGGCGGCGCCCAGCAGGCTGCCGTCGCCGCCGACCACGATCACCAGGTCGCAGGATTCGCCCAGCCGCTGCCGCGACGAGGTCTGCATGCCGTGTCCCGGCAGCACCTCGGCGATGTTCTCTTCAAGAATCACATGCAGATGGCGTTCGACGAGGAATCGCTTCAGCCGGCGGATGGTATCCAGCACCTGGGAGCTACCCAGGCGGCCGATGATGCCGATATTGCGGAATTGCTCCATTGACGTTCCCTGGTGAGGCTGGGCGGATGGTTGCGGGCAGTCGCAGCGCTCGAAAATAACACGCAGCACGCAGGCGACGACGCCGATACGAATCGGCCATTCGCCTGAATTCCAGCACAGGCCTTAGAGCCCCTGCTCGCCGCGGTGTTCAGCGGCAGGGGATTATCAGCGAAACGCCGGACCATCAGCAAACCGACAGCTATGCTGCATTCATGAGCCTGTGCAGTCTTTCCGCCCTCCCCAACCGCCTCCAGCATCCGCAGGTGCGCGATCTCGCCTGGACGATCCTCTCGCCGCCGCTGCTGAACGAGGCACCGCAGTGTCAGCGTCACCCGCTGTCCGCGAGCTGCTGGAACAGCGAGCCGGAGAGACTGGCCAACTGGTTGTGGCAACAGGATGCCGATCCATCGATTCTCGAAGCCTGGCTGTCGCTGCACCGCATTCGACGACTGGGCCTGTACTACGAGCGACTGTGGCAATACGCGCTGTCCCACGCACCCGATATCCAGCTGCTCGCCGCCAATCTGCCGATCCGGCAGAACGGCAGCACCCTCGGCGAGCTGGACCTGCTGTTCTGCGATGACCAGGGCGTGCATCACCTGGAGCTGGCCGTGAAGTTCTACCTGGGGCTCGGGCAGGGCGATGGCAGCCGGCACGCGCATTGGCTTGGTCCCGGCAGTCACGATCGACTCGATCTGAAACTCGACCATATGTGCCAGCGCCAGCTGCCGCTGTGTACCCAGCCAGCAACGCTGGCGGTGCTCGCCGAACTCACCGGTCGCCCGGTGCAAAGCAGCTTCTGGCTCAGCGGCTATCTATTTCGCCCCTGGCCGCAAGGCTGCACACCGCCACTTGGCGCCAACCCGCACCACCTGCAGGGCAGATGGCTGCGCCAGGCTGACTGGCCGCGATTCCAGGCCGAGAATCCCGACGCAGTCTGGCAACCTATCGCTCGCTCGGCCTGGCTCGCGCCAGCACGTGTTACGCAAGCCGAACTGTGGACTGCCAACCGGTTCGCCGACTGGCAGGCCGCCAATCCGGCACAGGCGCGGGCGCAGCTGCTGGCGCGGCTCGAACCGGATGCATCGGGCGTCTGGCTGGAGCAGGAACGGCTGTTTCTGGTTGCCGATGATTGGCCCTGCAACGGCGCCGCAGCGCGTCCGCTGTCATCCACCTGACACCTTGAACAGCTAGACTGCCTGCCCGACTCGACCCTACAGATCGATAGCCGACGAACCCGCATGCCCACCGACGCGCAGCATCATTCGACATCCTCCCGACTCGACGCCTGGACCATTTTTCTGGTGTTCCTGCGCCTGGGCCTCACCTCCTTTGGCGGTCCCATCGCGCATCTCGGCTATTTCCGCGAGGAGTTCGTCCAGCGTCGCCGCTGGCTGGACGAGCGCAGCTATGCCGATCTGGTCGCGCTCTGCCAGTTTCTTCCAGGCCCGGCCAGCAGCCAGGTAGGCCTGGCGATCGGTTTGCTGCGCGGCGGTTACCGTGGCTCGCTGGCGGCCTGGGCAGGCTTCACCCTGCCATCGGCGATCGCGCTGACGCTGTTCGCGCTGGGAATCGCCACATGGGGCGACGCGCTGCCTGCTGGCGTCCTTCAGGGTCTGAAGATCGTCGCCGTGGCCGTGGTTGCCCAGGCCGTCTGGGGCATGGCACGAACGCTGTGCACCGACGCGCCGCGAATCGCCATTGCGCTGGCGGCGGCGAGCACCGTGCTGCTGCTCCCGTTCATCTGGAGCCAGGTTGCGGTCATCGCCGCGGCGGGTCTGATCGGGGTGGTTTTCTTTCGCCCTGCCACCACCGAAGCACATGTCGTATTGCCCGTTGCGGTGAAGCGTCGGGCCGCGCTCACAGCACTGGCGCTGTTCTTTGCGCTGCTCATGCTGTTGCCGCTACTCGCCAGCGGCACGGACAACCCGTTGCTGGCGTTGCTCGATGCGTTCTACCGCGTTGGCGCGCTGGTGTTCGGTGGCGGCCACGTGGTGCTGCCGCTGCTGCAGGCCGAAGTGGTGCAGCCAGGCTGGGTAGACCGCGATACGTTCCTCGCTGGCTACGGCGCGGCCCAGGCGGTACCCGGCCCGCTGTTCACCTTTGCCGCGTTTCTCGGCGCCTCGATGAATGAATCGCCCAGCGGCTTGCTGGGAGCGGCGGTGTGCCTGGTTGCGGTATTCGTGCCGTCGTTTCTGCTGGTCATCGGCGTGCTGCCGTTCTGGGAGCGCCTGCGCAGCAACCGGCGCACGCAGGCAGCCCTGGCGGCGGTCAACGCGGCGGTGGTCGGGTTGCTGCTGGCTGCGCTGTACGATCCGGTATGGACCAGCGGCATCAAGGCCCCAGAGCATTTCGTCCTTGCCCTGCTCGCCCTCGCCGCACTGATGTACTGGAAACTACCGCCCTGGCTGGTGGTGATCGGTGGCGCTGTGGGTGGTGGCCTGATCGGCCTGACGAGCTAAACGACTGGCGGGATCGCGCCGATCAGCTTTCCATCGCCAGCAACACGGCGCTTGCCACCAGAAAAACGCTGAACAGCAGTCGCAGCAGACGTTCCGGCAAGGCATGCGCCAACCGCACGCCCAAGCTGATGCTGAGCAATCCGCCTACCGCCAGCGGCAGGCCAAGCGACCAGTTAACCTGATGATGCAGCGCATAGGTCACCAGAGTGACGCCGGTGCTCGGCGCGGCCAGTGCCAGCGACAGGCCCTGAGCGACCACCTGCGAGGTGCCGAATACGCTGGTCAGAATCGGCGTGGCGATAACCGCTCCACCGACACCGAACAAACCTCCCATTGCTCCGGCACCCGCACCGAGCAGGCCCAGCCATGGCCAGGGATGACGCAGGTGTCCGGCGCCGGCGGCCGGGCGCAGAAACACCCGTAGCAAGGTGTAGGCAGCCAGGGCCAGCAGGAAGCCGACGAACGCCATGCGCATGCGCCCGGCATCCAGCGACACGGCAACGGCCGCACCGGCGATGGCGAACACGAAACTGGCACTGCCCAGCGCGAGGGCATGCCGCCAGTCAATGCGATTGCGCTGGTGATAGCGCCAGATGGCAAGCAGCACGTTGGGCACGACCATCACCAACGCGGTGCCTTGCGCCAGCTGCTGGTCCAGGCCGAACAGCACGCCCAGCACGGGAATCGCAATCAGCCCGCCGCCGATACCGAACAAGCCGCCCAGCGTGCCTAACGCCAATCCGAGCAGTACGTTCATTCCGATATCCAGCAGCATTCCGACGCTCCAATTCACAGGGGCGCTCATCGTACGCCGCCGCCGCTGGCGCCGGTACGCATAGCCACGCACAATGGCTTTGCGCAGATCGCACAAGCAAGGAATTCGAATGCTGCCCGACGCCCTTTCCGCCCAGCTCAGCCTGTTCATCGATGTGCTCGACGCTGGCAGCTTCTCCGCCGCCGCGCGCCGCCACGGCCTGACACCGTCGGCGGTGGCGCGGCGCATCGATGCACTGGAACAGGCACTGGGCTGCCAGCTGTTCAACCGCAGCACCCACGCGGTTCGCCCGATGCCCGCCGCATTGGCATTCGCCGAGCGCGCCCGGCGCATCGTGCAGGAACTGCACCTGGCGCGCGCCGAAGCGACGTCGCTGGACAGCGCACCGGAAGGCCGCATCCGGATCGACGCACCGGCCCCCTTCGGTCGCCGTCATCTGGCGCCGGCCCTGGCCGAATTTCTCCAGGCCTATCCGGGAGTCGATATCCAGCTGCGTCTGATCGACAGCTTCGTCGACCTGCACGGCGAGCACCTGGGTGAGGTCGATCTGGTGTTGCGCATCGGCCCGCTGGCCGACACCCGTCTGGTCGCCACACCGCTGGCGCCGATGGTGCGAGTAGTCTGCGCCAGCCCCGCCTATCTGGAACGCCGCGGCGTGCCACTACAACCGGAGGAATTGCCCGACCATGATGGGTTGGACTGGGATGCGCTGGCGCCGCCCCATGCGTGGCGCTTCGAGCGCGGCGGGCGACCGCAACTGCTGCGTCCGGGCCGCCTGCGCATGGTGGCGAACAATGCCGAAGCGCTGCTGGCAGGGGCATTGGCGGGACTTGGCATCGCCCACCTGCCAACCTGGCTGATCAGCGACCAGCTGCTGCGTGGCGAACTGCTGCCGCTGTTCTGCGAAGGGGGATTGCCGCAACCGGAAGCCAGCGGCATCTACGCGCTGCGATTGCGACGCGAGGCCGACTCGCGGAGCCGTCTGTTGCTGGAGTTTCTGAAAAACCGCTTCGGCCCGGTCCCTCCCTGGGACCAGGCACTTCAGAGCGGCTTCAAGCGGGAGTGAGGATAGAACGGTCAGGCACCCTGACCTTCGATCTCCTGGGTGACGCCCCAGCCATCAAGCACCCCACCGAGGGGTTCGACCAGGTATTCAAGATCCTGCTCGAAATCGCCGATGCCATCGAACGTCGCATACATCACCTTGCTTACCTGCAGATTCCAGCTTCCGTCCTCACGCGGAAACACCTGGGTATTGATGGTTTCGCCGCGAAAGTTCTGCGCGGCCCTCTGAGCGCGGTCCTGTTCGGAAAATACCGCATAGAACTCGATTGGATGGACTCGGGCGAAATCGAAACCGCCCTCCTTCATCCGGCGCAGAACGGTGCTGCTGACATCCTCGTGGAAGGTGGTGCTCATAAATCAACCTCCTCTCATACCTGGATGAAGTTGCCACGAGCTCAGCGGGAGATCGGCTCCGTCGTCAAGACATCGGGCAAACGGGAGTCGCAACAGCTAGTCGAAGTGACGCGGTGGACGCAGTCCACGCTGACAAGCTAGCAGGCCGCGGAGCCAACTGCGAGGGCTTAATTAACCCCCGGCCCAAGCGCGCAGCCTCGCTCCAGTAGAACCCGGAAAAGTCCCGGCAGTTCAACCCGGACGCTGGATGCAAAAACGGCCCGCACCGTTGCCGGGCGGGCCGTGGATCAAGCACAGCGCGTGTTACTGCGTCGCTATCACGATCTGGAATCAGTCGTTGCTAGGCTTGGCGATCGCATGCAATACGTATTGCGGCAGAGCAAACGCGCCGATGTGCACATGCGGGTTGTAATACCGCGTAACGATGCCGCTGCCGGCGAAGCGCTGCATCAGAGCTTCCAGCGGCAGCTTGCGGCTCTCGGCACTGCACGCGCCCCAGGCAAAGGACATGGCCCCACCGATGTAGGTCGGCACGGCCGCCTGGTAGAAATGCCAGTCGGCAAACAGGCCCTGCATGCGTTTGGCAGTGGTCTGCAGTTCGCCCAGTTGCATGAACGGCGTACCGTTCTGCGCAACGAGAATGCCGCCTTCGTTCAGGCAGCGGCGACAGGCCTGGTAGAAGTTCTCCGAGAACAACACTTCACCCGGGCCGATGGGATCGGTGGAGTCTGAAATGATGACGTCGAACCTCTCTTCGGTGGTCGCCACGAAGTGCATGCCGTCATCGATCACCAGATTCAGCCGCGGGTCCTCGAAGGTGCCGGCGGAATGATTCGGCAGGAACTCCCTGCACATCTCCACTACGGCGCCGTCGATCTCGACCATGGTGATGCTTTCGATATCGCGATGACGAGCCACTTCACGGAGGATGCCACCGTCGCCGCCACCGATGATCAGCACCCGGCGCGCCAGGCCATGAGCCAGGATCGGCACGTGGGCGAGCATCTCGTGGTAGATGAATTCGTCGGCTTCGCTGGTCTGGATCACGCCGTCCAAGGCCATCACCCGGCCCATGCGCGGGTTCTCGAAGATCACCAGATGCTGATGCTCGGTGCGCATCTCGTGCAGCAGCTTGTCGACCTGGAACCGCTGCCCGTATCCCTCGTAGAGAGTTTCCTGAAAGTCGCTCATGGGTTATCTCCCTTGACCGGCGACGAAGCAGCGCTCCGCCGCATGATGGCAATCTGGCTTGACGGGCGATGCAGCCTGCCTGCCGAAAAGAGGCGCATTCTACGTTGGCCAAGATGACAGCGGAAACCGCAGGCAGCAAAAGCACACCTCGGGACGACAAGGCCATCGGGAGATCCTAGAGTCTGGTCATGAACGAAATCATCCAATTTCCCTACCTCGAACCCTGGGACTGGCAGCAGTTCCACCGCCATTTCGCCCTGCGCCTGTTGCCCGGCGTGGAGCGGCTGGACGTTGACGGCTACGCGCGTACGCTGCGACTCGGCGAAGCCTGCGGTTGGCTCCGCGTGCGCGCGCAGGCCGACCGCTCAGCGCTCGAACTGACTCTCAGCGACTCCCTGCAACAGGCTACCCAGCCACTCGTCGGGCAGATTCGCAGGATGTTCGATCTGGATGCCGACCCGCAGGCCATCGCCACCCATTTCGCTAGCGATCCCGCGCTCGGCCCGTTGATCGCCGCGAACCCCGGCCTGCGCCTGCCAGCCGCCTATGACCCGTTCGAACAGGCGGTGCGG
>NZ_JXXD01000117.1 GCF_000935215.1 Stutzerimonas stutzeri | reverse complement strand
CAATGGTGCCGACGTTGACGTGCGGTTTGTTACGTTCGAACTTTTCCTTAGCCACGACAGTAAACCTCTTACTTAAAGGGCTGAATCAACCTTGTTTTTTGACGAGCGTCTCGACGATATTCGCCGGCGCCTCAGCGTATTTGGAGAATTCCATGGAGTAGCTCGCGCGACCCTGAGACATGGAACGAACGTCGGTTGCATAACCGAACATTTCCCCAAGCGGAACCTCGGCACGGATAACCTTGCCGGAGACCGAGTCTTCCATACCCTGGATCAGACCACGACGACGGTTCAGGTCACCCATTACATCGCCCATGTAGTCTTCAGGGGTCACTACTTCAACCTTCATGATCGGCTCAAGCACTTTACCGCCGCCCTTACCGGCCAGCTGCTTGGTCGCCATGGAAGCTGCAACCTTGAACGCCATCTCGTTAGAGTCGACGTCATGGTAGGAACCATCGAACACGGTAGCCTTCAGGCCGATCAGCGGATAGCCGGCGACAACGCCGTTCTTCATCTGCTCTTCGATACCCTTCTGGATCGCCGGGATGTATTCCTTCGGAACCACACCACCTACCACTTCGTTGGTGAACACCAAGCCTTCAGTGATATTGCCCTTTTCATCCACGTCTGGAGTGGAGAAACGGATCCAGCAATGACCGAACTGGCCGCGACCACCGGACTGACGAACGAACTTACCTTCGATCTCGACATTGTCCTTGGTGATAGTTTCGCGGTAAGACACCTGCGGCTTGCCGATGTTGGCTTCGACGTTGAACTCGCGACGCATACGATCGACAAGGATGTCGAGGTGAAGCTCACCCATACCCGAGATGATGGTCTGACCAGTTTCTTCGTCGGTCTGAACACGGAACGATGGATCTTCCTGAGCCAGCTTGCCCAGCGCGATACCCATCTTCTCCTGGTCAGCCTTGGTCTTCGGCTCAACGGCTACCGAAATTACCGGCTCAGGGAAGTCCATGCGCTCGAGAATGATCGGCTTGTCGATCGAGCAGAGCGTGTCACCCGTGGTGACATCCTTCATGCCGATCAGAGCAGCAATATCACCCGCGCGACACTCCTTGATCTCTTCACGCTGGTTGGCGTGCATCTGCACCATCCGACCCACGCGCTCCTTCTTGCCCTTGACCGAGTTCATCACCGAGTCACCGGAAGAGAGAACGCCGGAGTAGACGCGAGCGAAGGTCAAGGTACCGACGAAGGGGTCGGTAGCGATCTTGAACGCCAGAGCGGAGAAAGGCTCTTCATCGTTGGCGTAACGCTCATCGGTCAGCTCTTCGTTATCCGGGTTTACGCCCTGGATAGCGGGAATTTCAGTCGGCGCAGGCAGGAAGTCGATAACGGCATCGAGAACCAGAGGCACGCCCTTGTTCTTGAACGAGGAGCCACAGACCGCAGGAACGATTTCACAAGCAATGGTGCGCTGACGCAGACCAGCCTTGATCTCTTCGACGGTCAACTCACCACCTTCGAGATACTTGTTCATCAGCTCTTCATTGGCCTCGGCCGCAGCCTCGATCATGTTCGAGCGATACTCTTCGGCGAGTTCCATCAGCTCTGCCGGAATTTCTTCCTCACGGTAGCTGGTGCCCTTGTCCTCATCGTTCCAGTAGATGGCCTTCATCTTGATCAGATCGATCTGACCTTCGAAGTTCTCTTCGGAACCAATGGCGAGCTGAACCGGCACCGGGGTGTGACCCAGTCGCTGCTTGATCTGACCAACTACGCGCAGGAAGTTGGCTCCCTGGCGGTCCATCTTGTTCACGTAGACGATACGCGGAACACCGTACTTGTTGGCCTGACGCCATACGGTCTCGGACTGCGGCTCAACGCCGGAAGTACCGCAGAATACAACCACAGCACCATCGAGAACGCGGAGCGAGCGCTCCACTTCAATGGTGAAGTCAACGTGGCCGGGAGTATCGATGACGTTGACGCGATAGTTGTCGTACTGACCGCGCGAACCCTGCCAGAAGGTCGTTACAGCAGCAGAGGTAATAGTAATACCACGCTCCTGCTCCTGAACCATCCAGTCGGTAGTCGCTGCACCGTCATGCACTTCACCCATCTTATGGCTGAGGCCGGTGTAGAACAGAATCCGCTCCGTCGTGGTGGTCTTGCCCGCGTCGACGTGGGCGCAGATACCGATATTACGGTAGCGGTTGATAGGGGTAGTACGGGCCACAATAAGGTCCTCGTAAAAGTTGCGCTTGATTTAGAAGCGGTAGTGCGAGAAGGCCTTGTTGGCTTCAGCCATACGGTGCACGTCTTCACGCTTCTTGACTGCAGCGCCTTTACCTTCAAAAGCATCCATAAGCTCGCCTGCAAGGCGCAGCGCCATGGATTTCTCGCCACGCTTGCGCGCAGCGTCTACCAGCCAGCGCATGGCCAGGGCATTGCGACGGGAAGGACGAACTTCGACCGGAACCTGGTAGGTAGCACCGCCAACACGGCGGGATTTGACTTCGACCAGCGGAGCGATGGCATCGAGTGCTTTTTCGAAGATTTCCAGGGGATCGCTGTTCTTGCGCTCCTTCACCTTGTCCAAGGCACCATAAACGATACGCTCGGCAACGGCTTTCTTGCCGCTTTCCATCACGTGGTTCATGAACTTGGCCAGGATCAGACTTCCGTATTTCGGATCGTCAAGGATCTCGCGCTTGGCTGCTACACGACGTCTTGGCATTGATAAGCCCTCAAACGGTCTTCAGGTTAGCTCGGAACGGTAACGCACAGGCTACGTCCGACCTTACTCTTATCGACTCAAATAAATAGAAATGCTGCTTACTTCGGACGCTTGGCGCCGTACTTGGAACGACCCTGCTTACGGTCTTTCACGCCGGAAGTATCCAGCGAGCCGCGCACGGTGTGGTAACGCACACCCGGAAGGTCTTTTACACGACCGCCACGGATCAGCACCACGCTGTGCTCTTGCAGGTTGTGACCTTCACCGCCGATGTACGAGGCGACTTCATAGCCATTGGTCAGACGAACACGGCAAACCTTACGAAGTGCAGAGTTCGGTTTCTTCGGCGTGGTGGTGTACACACGAGTGCACACGCCACGACGTTGCGGGCAGTTTTGCAGCGCAGGGACGTCGCTTTTCTCGACGACCCGCTTACGCGGCTGACGTACCAGCTGGTTGATAGTTGCCATCTACTAGCTCCACTGTTGTCTTTCGACACAAACGAAAAATGGCAGGGCACGAAGCCCCGCCAAATTAGGGGTACGAGAGTCTAAAGAGCTTCTCGCCCACCGTCAAGGCAGGCCCCGGCTTGTAACCGAGGCCAAGCACTTTAGTTACCGCTGGAGTTCAACGCCTCGGTCAGAGCTGCTTCGACCTCATCGGCGCTCACGCGAACGGGCTTGTCGGCTTCACGCTTGCGCTTACGCTCGCTGTGATACTGCAGGCCCGTACCAGCTGGAATCAGGCGACCCACGACTACGTTTTCCTTGAGACCGCGCAGATAATCGCGCTTGCCAGTAACGGCAGCCTCGGTCAGAACACGCGTTGTCTCCTGGAACGACGCCGCAGAAATGAACGACTCGGTCGACAACGATGCCTTGGTGATACCCAGAAGAACGCGGACGTACTTGGAGACGAACTTGTCGTCGTCGCTCAAACGCTCGTTTTCTTCCAATACCTGGGTCAGCTCCATCTGGTCACCCTTGATGAAGCTGGAATCGCCCGACTCACTGATCTCAACCTTGCGCAGCATTTGCCGCAGGATGGTCTCGATGTGCTTGTCGTTGATCTTCACGCCTTGCAGACGGTACACGTCCTGAATTTCATTGACGATGTACTTGGCCAGCGCACTGACACCCAAGAGACGAAGGATGTCATGCGGGTTGCTCGGGCCATCAGAGATGACCTCGCCCTTGTTCACCTGCTCGCCTTCGAAGACGTTCAGGTGACGCCACTTCGGAATCAGTTCCTCGTACGGATCGCTGCCGTCTGTAGGCGTGATCACCAGGCGGCGCTTGCCCTTGGTTTCCTTACCGAAGGAAATCGTACCACTGATTTCCGCCAGGATGGACGGCTCCTTCGGACGACGTGCTTCGAACAAGTCAGCAACGCGCGGCAGACCACCGGTGATATCGCGGGTCTTCGAAGTTTCCTGCGGGATACGTGCGATGACGTCACCCACGTTGATCTCGGCACCGTCAGCCACACCCACCAGGGCGTTAGCCGGCAGGAAGTACTGAGCAGGCACGTCGGTACCCGGCAGCAGCAGTTCCTTACCATTTGCGTCGACCATCTTGATCGCTGGGCGAATGTCTTTGCCCGATGCCGGACGGTCCTTAGGATCCATCACTTCGATGTTGGTCAGACCGGTCAACTCGTCGGTCTGGCGCTTGATGGTGATGTTCTCTTCCATGCCGACGAAGGTCACGACACCCTTCATCTCGGTGACGATCGGGTGAGTGTGCGGGTCCCACTTGGCGACCACAGCACCCGCATCGACCTTGTCGCCTTCCTTGACGGAAATCACCGCGCCGTACGGCAGCTTGTAGCGCTCGCGCTCACGGCCGAAGTCGTCAGCCACCGCCAGCTCACCGGAGCGGGATACCGCCACCAGCGCACCATCGGCACGTTCAACGTGCTTCAGGTTATGCAGACGAATGGTGCCGCCGTTCTTCACCATGACGTTGTCGACAGCAGAAGTACGGCTGGCCGCACCACCGATGTGGAACGTACGCATGGTCAGCTGAGTACCCGGCTCACCGATGGACTGCGCAGCGATAACGCCCACTGCCTCACCGATGTTCACCTGATGCCCACGGGCCAGGTCGCGGCCGTAGCACTTGGCGCAGATACCGTAGCGGGTTTCGCAGGAAATCGGCGAACGCACGACCACTTCGTCGATGCTGTTCAGCTCGATGAAGTCGACCCACTGCTCGTCGACCAACGTACCAGCCGGCACCAGTACATCATCGGTGCCCGGCTTGAGCACGTCACGCGCGATCACGCGGCCAAGTACGCGCTCACCCAGCGGTTCGACGACGTCACCGCCTTCAATGTGCGGGGTCATGAACAGGCCCTGCTCGGTACCGCAATCGACCTCCGTGACCACGAGATCCTGCGCAACGTCGACGAGACGACGAGTCAGGTAACCGGAGTTCGCGGTTTTCAGAGCGGTATCCGCCAGACCCTTACGAGCACCGTGAGTGGAGATGAAGTACTGGAGTACGTTCAGACCTTCACGGAAATTCGCGGTAATCGGCGTTTCGATGATCGAGCCGTCCGGCTTGGCCATCAGACCACGCATACCGGCGAGCTGGCGAATCTGCGCAGCGGAACCCCGCGCGCCCGAGTCGGCCATCATGTACATCGAGTTGAACGAGTCCTGCTCGGCTTCGTTACCATCACGATCAATGACCTTCTCCTTGGAGAGGTTGGCCATCATCGCCTTGGAAACTTCATCGTTGGCCTTGGACCAAAGGTCGATCACCTTGTTGTACTTCTCGCCCTGGGTTACCAGGCCGGAAGCGTACTGGCTTTCGATCTCCTTAACTTCCTCGGTTGCCGCATCGATGATGCGTGCTTTCTCATCCGGAATGACGAAGTCATTCACGCCGATGGAAACACCGGAGATAGTCGAGTAGGCGAAACCGGTGTACATCAGCTGGTCGGCGAAGATCACAGTGTCCTTCAAGCCAACAGTGCGGTAGCACAGGTTGATCAGCTTGGAGATTGCCTTCTTCTTCATCGGCTGGTTGACCACGTCGAACGACAGGCCGGCCGGCACGATCTGAAACAGCAGCGCGCGCCCCACAGTGGTGTCGACGATACGGGTGTTCTTGGTGATGCTGCCGTCACGATCCTTGATGGTTTCGTTGATGCGCACCTTCACCCGGGCGTGCAGCGACGCTTCGCCGGCGCGGAAGACACGGTCGACTTCCTGCAGATCCGCGAAGACCCGGCCTTCACCCTTCGCGTTGATGGCTTCACGGGTCATGTAGTACAGACCCAGAACCACGTCCTGCGACGGAACGATGATCGGCTCGCCGTTGGCTGGCGAAAGGATGTTGTTGGTCGACATCATCAGCGCGCGCGCTTCGAGCTGGGCTTCCAGGGTCAGCGGCACGTGCACGGCCATCTGGTCACCGTCGAAGTCGGCGTTGTACGCGGCGCAGACCAGCGGGTGCAGCTGAATCGCCTTGCCTTCGATCAGCACCGGCTCAAACGCCTGGATACCCAGACGGTGCAGGGTCGGTGCGCGGTTGAGCAGGACGGGGTGTTCGCGAATGACTTCGGCGAGAACGTCCCAGACCTCGGGCAACTCGCGCTCTACCATCTTCTTGGCCGCCTTGATGGTGGTGGCCATGCCGCGCATTTCGAGCTTGCCGAAAATGAACGGCTTGAACAGCTCGAGAGCCATCTTCTTCGGCAGACCGCACTGATGCAGACGCAGAGTCGGACCCACGGTGATCACGGAACGACCGGAGTAGTCCACGCGCTTACCGAGCAGGTTCTGACGGAAGCGACCCTGCTTACCCTTGATCATGTCAGCCAGGGACTTCAGCGGACGCTTGTTCGAGCCGGTGATGGCTCGACCGCGCCGGCCGTTATCCAGCAACGCATCGACGGCTTCCTGCAGCATGCGCTTCTCGTTGCGCACGATGATGTCCGGCGCCGACAGGTCGAGCAGACGCTTCAAACGGTTGTTACGGTTGATCACGCGGCGATACAGATCGTTGAGATCCGAAGTCGCGAAACGACCGCCATCCAGCGGAACCAACGGACGCAGATCCGGCGGCAGTACTGGCAGCACGGTGAGGATCATCCACTCCGGCAGGTTGCCCGAGCCGTGAAACGCTTCCATCAGCTTCAGCCGCTTGGAGAGCTTCTTGATCTTGGTTTCGGAGTTGGTCTGCGGGATTTCCTCGCGCAGGCGACCGATTTCGTGCTCCAGGTCGATCTGGATCAACAGCTCGCGCACAGCCTCGGCACCCATGCGGGCATCGAAGTCGTCACCGAACTCTTCCAGCGCTTCGAAGTACTGCTCGTCATTAAGCAGCTGACCCTTCTCCAGGGTAGTCATGCCCGGATCGATGACGACATAGCTTTCGAAATAGAGCACGCGCTCGATGTCGCGCAGAGTCATGTCCAGCAGCAGACCGATACGGGACGGCAGCGACTTCAGGAACCAGATGTGGGCGACCGGCGAAGCCAGCTCGATGTGCGCCATGCGCTCGCGGCGTACCTTGGCCAGTGCGACTTCCACACCACACTTCTCGCAGATGACACCGCGGTGCTTGAGGCGCTTGTACTTACCGCACAGGCACTCGTAGTCCTTTACCGGACCAAAGATCTTGGCGCAGAACAGACCGTCGCGCTCCGGCTTGAACGTACGGTAGTTGATGGTTTCCGGCTTCTTTACTTCACCGAAGGACCAGGAACGGATCATCTCGGGCGAAGCCAGGGCAATCTTGATGGCATCGAACTCTTCGATTTGACCCTGGTTTTTCAACAGATTCAGCAAGTCTTTCAAGGCCTTTCCTCCTCACGGACCTGCGACACCCGGCCAGTGCCGGGCGCCGCGCAGGCGGTGCGTGGTTATTCGGTTTCCAGATCGATATCGATACCGAGCGAGCGGATCTCTTTGATCAACACGTTGAAGGACTCCGGCATGCCGGCCTCCATACGGTGATCGCCGTCCACGATGTTCTTGTACATCTTGGTCCGCCCGTTCACGTCGTCCGACTTGACCGTGAGCATTTCCTGCAGGGTGTACGCGGCGCCATAGGCTTCCAGCGCCCAAACCTCCATCTCCCCGAAACGCTGACCACCGAACTGGGCTTTACCACCCAGCGGCTGCTGGGTAACCAGGCTGTAGGAACCGGTGGAACGCGCGTGCATCTTGTCGTCGACCAGGTGGTTCAGCTTGAGCATGTACATGTAGCCGACCGTGGTGGTGCGCTCGAATTTGTTGCCGGTACGACCGTCGAACAGCTGCATCTGACCGCTTTCTGGCAGATCAGCCAGCTTCAGCATGGCCTTGATCTCGCGCTCCTTGGCTCCGTCAAATACCGGAGTAGCCATCGGAACGCCCTTGCGCAGGTTGTTGGCCAGGTCCAGCACTTCCTGATCGCTCAGGTCGTCCAGATTTTCCTGACGGCCGCCGATCTCGTTGTAGATCTCGTGCAGGAACTTGCGCAGCTCGGCGACCTTGCGCTGCTCTTCGAGCATCAGATTGATCTTCTCGCCCAGGCCCTTGGCGGCGAGGCCCAGGTGGGTTTCGAGGATCTGACCGACGTTCATACGCGACGGTACGCCAAGCGGGTTGAGCACGATATCGACCGGTGTGCCGTTGGCGTCATGCGGCATGTCTTCGACCGGCATGATCACCGAGACGACACCCTTGTTACCGTGACGACCAGCCATCTTGTCGCCCGGCTGGATGCGACGCTTGATCGCCAGGTAGACCTTGACGATCTTCAGTACGCCCGGCGCCAGGTCGTCGCCCTGCTGCAGCTTGCGCTTCTTGTCTTCGAACTTGTCGTCGAGCAGCTGACGGCGATCGGAGATGTAGGCCTGAGCCTTTTCCAATTGCTCGTTCAGCGCATCTTCGGCCATGCGCAGCTTGAACCACTGCCCATGCTCCAACCCGTCAAGGATCTCGTCAGTGATGACAGCACCTTTCTTGAGGCCGGCACCGCCCTCGGCAGTCGCGCCAACCAGAGCCGAGCGCAGGCGTTCGAAGGTAGCGCCTTCGACGATACGGAACTCCTCGTTGAGGTCCTTGCGGATCTCGTCGAGTTGCATCTTCTCGATAGCCAGCGCACGGGAGTCGCGCTCGACACCGTCGCGGATGAAGACCTGCACGTCGATAACGGTACCTTTGGTGCCAGTCGGCACACGCAGGGAGGTGTCCTTCACATCGGACGCCTTCTCACCGAAGATCGCGCGCAGGAGCTTCTCTTCCGGAGTCAGCTGGGTTTCGCCTTTCGGAGTCACCTTGCCGACCAGGATATCGCCCGGGCCGACTTCGGCACCAACGTAGACAATACCCGCCTCGTCCAGCTTGTTCAGCGCCGCTTCGCCCACGTTCGGGATGTCCGCGGTGATTTCCTCTGGACCGAGCTTGGTGTCACGCGACACACAGGTCAGTTCCTGGATATGGATAGTGGTGAAACGATCTTCCTGAACCACACGCTCCGAGAGGAGGATGGAGTCTTCGAAGTTGTAGCCGTTCCAAGGCATGAACGCGACGCGCATGTTCTGCCCGAGCGCCAGCTCCCCCATATCAGTGGAAGGGCCGTCAGCCATGATGTCGCCACGCTCCACCACGTCACCCTTGCGAACCAGCGGACGCTGGTTGATGCAGGTGTTCTGGTTGGAACGGGTGTACTTGGTCAGGTTGTAGATGTCGACACCCGCTTCGCCGGTCTCGACCTCCCCATCATGAACACGTACGACTACACGGCTCGCGTCGACTGAATCGATCACACCGCCACGACGGGCAACCACGCAAACGCCGGAGTCGCGCGCCACGTTGCGCTCCATACCAGTACCGACCAGCGGCTTGTCCGAACGCAGAGTCGGCACCGCCTGACGTTGCATGTTCGAGCCCATCAGAGCGCGGTTGGCGTCGTCGTGCTCGAGGAACGGAATCAGCGAGGCAGCGACGGAAACGACCTGCTTGGGCGACACGTCCATCAGGGTCACGTCTTCGGGAGCCTTGACGGTAAATTCGTTCAAGTGACGTACAGCAACCAGTTCGTCGACCAGCTTGCGACCTTCCAGCTTGGCGCTGGCCTGAGCAATAACATGGTCGGCTTCTTCGATCGCCGAGAGGAACACGATCTCATCAGTGACCTCGCCTTCCTTGACCACGCGGTACGGGCTTTCCAGGAAGCCGTACTGGTTGGTGCGAGCATAGGCAGCCAGTGAGTTGATCAGGCCGATGTTCGGACCTTCAGGAGTCTCGATCGGGCATACGCGACCGTAGTGGGTCGGGTGTACGTCACGCACTTCGAAGCCGGCGCGCTCACGGGTCAGACCACCCGGGCCAAGTGCGGAGACACGGCGCTTGTGGGTGATTTCCGACAGCGGGTTGTTCTGGTCCATGAACTGCGAAAGCTGGCTGGAACCGAAGAACTCCTTGACCGCCGCCGCAACCGGCTTGGCATTGATCAGGTCCTGCGGCATCAGGCCTTCACTTTCGGCCATCGACAGACGCTCCTTGACGGCGCGCTCGACACGGACCAGACCAACGCGGAACTGGTTCTCGGCCATCTCGCCAACGCAACGAACACGACGGTTACCCAGGTGATCGATGTCGTCAACGATGCCCTTGCCGTTACGAATATCGACCAGGGTCTTGAGGACGGCGACGATGTCTTCGCGGCTCAGAACGCCCGAACCCTCGATCTCGGTACGACCGATACGACGGTTGAACTTCATCCGACCCACAGCGGACAGGTCGTAGCGCTCCGAGGCGAAGAACAGATTGTTGAACAACGTCTCGGCTGCATCCTTGGTTGGCGGCTCGCCAGGGCGCATCATGCGATAGATCTCGACCAGCGCTTCAAGCTGGTTGGTGGTCGAGTCGATCTTCAGCGTATCGGAAATGAACGGACCGCAGTCGATATCGTTGGTGTACAGGGTCTCGAAACGAACGACCTGAGCCTTGACGATCTTCGCCATGGCATCAACCGTCAGCTCGGTGTTGCACTCCGCGATGATTTCGCCGGTGGCCGGATGCACGATCGCCTTGGCAACGGTGCGCCCCAAGACGTAGTCCATCGGCATCTCAAGCTCTTTGATACCGGACTTATCGAGCTGATTGATGTGACGAGCCGTGATGCGACGCCCCTGCTCGACGATGACCTTGCCGTTCTCATCCTTGATGTCGAACGTGGCGATCTCGCCACGCAGACGCTGCGGCACCAGCTCCAGCGCAAGGGTTTCGCCCTTCACATGGAAGATGTTGGTGTCGTAGAAGGCATCGAGAATTTCTTCGGTGCTGTAATTCAAAGCGCGCAGAAGTACCGAAGCGGGCAGCTTGCGGCGACGATCGATACGGACGAATACGGCATCCTTCGGATCGAATTCGAAGTCCAGCCAAGAGCCACGGTAAGGAATGATACGAGCAGAATACAAAAGCTTACCGGAGCTGTGAGTCTTGCCACGGTCGTGATCGAAGAACACGCCCGGCGAGCGGTGCAGCTGGGAGACAATAACGCGCTCGGTACCGTTGATGATAAAGGTACCGTTCTCGGTCATCAGGGGGATTTCCCCCATGTAGACTTCCTGCTCCTTGATGTCCTTGATGGCCTTGTTCGACGACTCTTTGTCGAAAATGATCAGGCGCACCTTGACGCGCAGCGGAACGGCGAAGGTCACGCCGCGCAGGACACATTCCTTGACATCGAAAGCCGGCTCGCCCAGGCGATAGCCGACGTATTCCAGCGCTGCATTGCCGGAATAGCTGATAATCGGGAAAACGGATTTGAAGGCTGCATGCAAGCCAATGTCGCGGAACTGATCTTTGGTCGCTCCCGCCTGCAGGAATTCGCGGTACGAATCCAGCTGGATGGCCAAAAGATACGGCACGTCCATCACGTGCGGTAACTTGCTAAAGTCCTTGCGGATACGTTTTTTCTCAGTGTATGAGTAAGCCATCAGCGTTCCCCAGCTTGGTCACCTGCTTGTTGGCTTCTCCCGACGGGAGCAGCCAGAAAATCTTGCGAATCCCTTGATTCGCACCACCCTAAAGTGGCTTTCCGAGGAATAGCCAGCAGGGCTGACTTTCCATAACGGAAAAAGGCCGGTGGCAAAAGCCACCAGCCATCAGCCTTTCGCGAGTCGCTCGGGCTGTAGACGCAAAGTCGTCGCTTACTTGAGCTCGACTTTGGCGCCTGCTTCTTCCAGAGTCTTCTTGGCTGCTTCGGCTTCTTCTTTCGAAACGCCTTCCTTGACCACGCCCGGGGCGCCGTCAACGACAGCCTTGGCTTCTTTCAGGCCCAGACCGGTCAGCTCGCGAACAGCCTTGATCACGTTGACCTTCTTTTCGCCAGCTTCAGCCAGAACGATGGTGAACTCGGTTTGCTCTTCGACAGCAGCAGCAGCCGGGCCAGCAGCAGCAACGGTGGCAGCAGCAGCGGTCACGCCGAACTTTTCTTCCATTGCCTTGATCAGTTCAACAACCTGCATCACGGACATTTCGGAAACGGCGTTGATGATATCTTCGTTGGTCAGAGCCATGACTCTAGTTCCTGTATTAGGTGACGGCCTACGGCCATCTAATTCAAAAAGTGATTGCGAAAGAATCTACGCTATTACGCGGCAGCAGCTTCTTTCTGGTCGCGAACGGCCGCCAGTGTACGAGCCAGCTTGCTGGTGGCGCCTTGGATAACGCTCATCAGCTGAGAAATGGCTTCGTCGTAGGTCGGCAGAGTTGCCAGTACGTCGATCTGGTTGGCTGCGAGGAACTGCCCCTCGAACGCAGCGGCCTTGATCTCGAACTTGTCCTGACCCTTGGAGAACTCCTTGAAGATACGAGCAGCAGCGCCCGGATGTTCGTTGGAGAACGCAATCAGGGTCGGGCCTTTGAACACGTCATTGAGCACTTCGAACTGCGTGCCATCAACAGCGCGGCGCAGCAGGGTGTTACGTACAACACGCACGTAAACACCAGCTTCGCGGGCCTCTTTACGGAGTCCGGTCATGGCCCCCACGGTCACGCCACGGGCATCAGCCACGACAGCGGACAGGGCGGCTTTGGCAGCCTCGTTGACTTCAGCGACGATGGCCTTCTTGTCTTCGAGTTTGATTGCCACGGGTTACACTCCTGGATGTTACCGTTTCATCCGGTCGAAACCGGACTGGATTTGGTGTCTGATTCGGTACGAATCGGGAGCACCTCTGCGTAGGCTTGCGGTTTAAGGCTTTCGCCGCCTACGGTCTTGGATAGCCCCCGCCAGGCAGGGACCCCAATCTTTGCAGGCGCCCCCGAAGGGGCGCCGTCGCCTTACGCTTCCAGGGAAGCCTGATCGATGACCAGTCCCGGACCCATGGTGGTGCTCAGGGTCACGCGCTTGACGTAAATACCTTTGGAAGTCGACGGCTTCAGACGCTTAAGATCCGAAAGCAGCGCTTCGACGTTCTGCTTCAGCTGGCCAGCCTCGAAACCAACCTTACCCACCGAGGTATGGATGATGCCGTTCTTGTCGGTACGGAAACGTACCTGACCAGCCTTGGCATTCTTGACGGCGGTAGCGACATCTGGAGTTACGGTGCCTACCTTCGGGTTTGGCATCAGACCACGCGGACCAAGAATCTGGCCCAACTGACCAACAACACGCATGGCGTCCGGCGAGGCGATGACTACGTCATAGTTCAGATCGCCACCTTTCATTTCGGCAGCCAGCTCGTCCATACCAACGCGATCTGCGCCAGCGGCCAGTGCGGCCTCAGCACCGGGACCCTGAGTGAACACGGCAACACGAACGCTCTTGCCAGTACCATTCGGCAGAACGGTTGCGCCACGAACGACCTGGTCGGATTTACGCGGATCAACACCCAGATTGATCGCGATATCGAACGACTCGGCGAACTTAACAGCCGAAACCTCAGCCAACAGCTTTGCGGCATCTTCGAAAGCGTACTGCTTGCCGGCTTCGACTTTCTCGGCGATAGCCTTCTGGCGCTTGGTCAACTTAGCCATTACACACCCTCCACGTTCAGGCCCATGCTGCGAGCGGAACCAGCGATGGTCCGAACAGCAGCCTCCATTTCGGCAGCAGTCAGATCAGCCTGCTTGGTTTTGGCGATCTCTTCCAACTGCGCACGAGTGACGGTGCCGACCTTCTGGGTGTTGGGGCGAGCGGAACCGCTGGTGATACCAGCAGCTTTCTTCAGCAGCACCGCAGCCGGAGTACTCTTGGTTTCAAAGGTGAAACTACGATCGCTGTATACAGTGATGATCACTGGAGTTGGCAGACCGGGCTCCTGGCCCTGGGTCCTGGCATTGAATGCCTTGCAGAACTCCATGATGTTTACGCCGTGCTGACCCAAGGCAGGACCAACGGGCGGCGACGGGTTAGCCTGACCGGCCTTTACCTGAAGCTTGATGTAAGCTTGAATTTTCTTAGCCATATTTACTCCATTACGGGTTATAGCGCCTTTCGGCTCCCCATTACTGATTTATCCCAGTGACGACAAAACCCCGCAGCCTGAAACTGCGGGGTGAGGGATGCTTCGTTCAGTTAAACCTTCTCGACCTGACTGAACTCCAGCTCTACTGGCGTAGAGCGACCGAAGATCAGAACCGCGACCTGGATCCGACTCTTCTCATAATTAACCTCTTCAACCACACCATTGAAGTCAGCGAAGGGGCCATCCGCCACCCGCACCACCTCACCCGGTTCGAAGAGCGTCTTCGGCTTCGGCTTGTCACTTCCGTCAGCAACGCGACGAAGGATAGCCTCGGCCTCTTTATCGGTAATGGGTGCCGGCTTGTCAGCCGTACCACCAATGAAACCCATTACTCGAGGAGTATCCTTGACGAGGTGCCAAGTACCCTCACTCATTTCCATCTGAACCAGAACGTAACCAGGGAAGAACTTTCGCTCACTCTTGCGCTTCTGCCCGTTACGCATCTCGACCACCTCTTCGGTGGGAACGAGAATCTCGCCGAACTCATCTTCCATGCCGGCAAGCTTGACACGCTCAACAAGAGAGCGCATGACGTGCTTCTCGTAACCCGAGTAAGCATGCACAACATACCAACGCTTAGCCACGAGACACCCTTAACCAACAACCATGGAGACCAACCAACCGAGCAGGGAATCAAGCCCCCACAACAGCAGCGCCATCACCAAAACAACAACAACAACGATCAACGTTGTCTGCGTGGTTTCTTGACGGGTCGGCCAGACGACCTTGCGAATCTCGCCACGCGCTTCTTTCAGCAACACAGCGAACGAACGCCCTTTGGACGTCTGCAAAGCAACAAACGCAGCAACTACGCCTATCGCCAGCACTGCAAGGACACGATAGAGAATCGGCTCAGCGGAGTAGTATTGGTTACCAACCACAGCAACCACCACCAAAGCAGCCACAACAAGCCACTTCACCAGATCGAAGCGCGCGTCATTGGCTTCAGCTTTGATATTCATCTGCTAGAACCTTGTAAAGACTGCCAAATTCGATATTGAAAATGGCAGGCCAGGAGGGAATCGAACCCCCAACCTGCGGTTTTGGAGACCGCCGCTCTGCCAATTGAGCTACTGGCCTAGAAAGAGTCAGGCCGACTATTATGCCGACCCGCTTCAAACAGATCAATCGTTATTCGACGATATTGGCAACCACGCCAGCACCAACGGTACGACCACCTTCGCGAATTGCGAAGCGCAGGCCGTCTTCCATGGCAATCGGCTTGATCAGGGTGACAACCATTTTCACGTTGTCGCCCGGCATTACCATCTCAACGCC
>NZ_JXXD01000116.1 GCF_000935215.1 Stutzerimonas stutzeri | reverse complement strand
GCAATGCCCGGCTTTTCACGCTTTTTTACCGTGCTTTCCCTTTTATAGAGGCTTCGGCTAGTATTCCTGCCCCGTTGAAAGGCAGGAGGCGTGTCTGAATCCTGCGCGCCTCGTCTCTACCGACAAGCCCGAATTCCCGGCCTGGGCCGTTATACTCGGCGCTTCGTGCAATCCCGTGCTGGCAGGACCCGTCCATGACGCAGATACCCGAACGCATTCTCGTGCAGGCTCATTTGGCAGCCAAGCAGCCCAAGCCGCTTACGCCTGAGCAGGAAGCGCAGCTGCGCAGTGAGATAGCCGCCGAGTTGAAGCGCCAGAATGCGGTGCTGGTAGCGCATTACTACACCGATCCGGTGATCCAGGCGTTGGCCGAGGAAACCGGCGGCTGCGTCTCGGACTCCCTGGAAATGGCGCGCTTCGGCAACGAGCACCCGGCCCAGACCGTGCTGGTAGCCGGCGTCAAGTTCATGGGCGAAACGGCGAAGATCCTCAATCCTGAGAAGCGCGTGCTCATGCCCACGCTCGAGGCGACCTGTTCCCTCGATCTGGGCTGCCCTGTCGAAGAGTTTTCAGCGTTCTGCGATCAGCATCCGGAGCGCACCGTGGTCGTCTATGCCAACACTTCGGCGGCGGTAAAGGCACGGGCTGACTGGGTGGTGACATCCAGTTGTGCGCTGGAAATCGTCGAAAGCCTGATGGATAACGGCGAAAAGATCATCTGGGCGCCGGACAAGCATCTGGGCAACTACGTACAGCGCGAGACCGGTGCCGACATCCTGCTCTGGGATGGCGCCTGTATCGTCCACGAAGAGTTCAAGGCCAAGCAATTGGCTGACATGAAGGCTCTTTACCCGGATGCCGCGATTCTGGTGCATCCGGAGTCCCCGCAGGCGGTGGTCGAACTCGCCGATGCTGTAGGTTCGACCAGTCAGCTGATCAAGGCTGCGCAGACCTTGCCGCAGCAGACGCTGATCGTTGCGACGGATCGGGGCATCTTTTACAAGATGCAGCAGTTGTGCCCTGAAAAAACGTTCATCGAAGCGCCGACTGCCGGCCAGGGTGCAGCCTGCCGAAGCTGTGCGCATTGCCCCTGGATGGCGATGAACACGCTGGAGCGGACCCTGGAATGCCTGCGCGCTGGCAGCAATGAAATCTTCGTCGATCCGGCGATCATTCCGCGTGCGGTCAAGCCTCTCAAGCGGATGCTCGATTTCACCCAGGCCGCGCGGCTGAAACAGGCCGGCAACGCCTGAGCCTTCTCATCGGCGCTGAACGTTCAGCGCCGTTTTCAACTCAGCGCAGCATTTCCTCGACCATTCGCTTTTCTTCGATCAGCTGTTTCTGGCGCGCGTCAATCCGTGATGCGATCTGGAAGTTGCTGGCACGACGCTTGGCGAGGTCGAGTTGCTCGATGCCCTGGTCGTAGTCGCCTACCAGGGCGAAGTACTCCGCGCGTGCTTGATGCAGGCCAACGATGTTGCCGCTGAGCCCGCGCACTTCGGCGACCTGATACCAGATATCGGGATCCTGGCGGCGCTGCTCCACCAGCTTGTCCAGTTCGCGCTCGGCTTGCTGTGTCTCGCCCTTCTCCATCAGAAGGTCAATGTGCATCTGGCGCACCGGGTAGTTGCCCGGATATAGCTGCAGCAACCGCTGTAAACGGGTCTGCGCCTGTTGCAGGCGGTTGGCGGTGATGTCGAGTTCGATCTGCGCGAGGTTGTAGGTGATGTCGTCCGGTGCCTTGGTTAGCAGCGGTGCAAGGCTGCTGTTCGCTTCGTCGAGTTGCCCTGCTTTGACTTGCGCGAGCGCAAGGCCATAGCGTGCGGCATCCATCTCTGGATTTTCGCTGAGCATCGCGCGGAATCGCTTGGCCTCGACGCCCGGTGTTCTTTCGAACTTCAATTGCGTTCGAGCGCGCATCAGCTGGTAGCGCAGGCTGTCCTGTGCTCCACCCTGTGGATACTGTTCCGCTCGGTTTGTGGTATCGGCGATGCGTGATTCACTGACCGGGTGCGTCAGCAGGAATTCCGGTGGCTTCTGATCGTAACGATACTGGCGCATGAGGCGACCGAACATTGAGGGCATCGCACGCGGGTCGTAACCGGCCCGCTCGAGGTTGACGATGCCGATGCGGTCGGCCTCCTGTTCGTTCTGCCGGGAAAAGCGGCGCTGGGCCTGGATGGCAGCGGCCTGGGTAGACACGATGGCGGCGATGCCGGCATCACCTGCGCCGGCTGCGGCGGCGACGACGCCAGCCAGCATGGCGGCCATCAGAGGCAGTTGCATGCGCTGTTGCGCTTCCAGTCCGCGGGCGAAATGGCGCTGGGAAAGGTGCGCCAGTTCGTGAGCCATCACCGAGGCATATTCGGCTTCGGTCTGGGCATAAATGAACAGGCCCCCGTTGACACCAATGATCCCGCCTGGAGCTGCGAAGGCATTCAGTTGCGGGCTGTCCAACAGGACGAATTCAAGGCGACGATCCTGCAGCTGACTGGTTTCTGCCAGGTGATAGACACTGCTTTCTACATAGTCCTTGAGCTGTGGGTCCGAGAGCTGGCTAACCTGCCCGCGCAGCAGGCTGAGCCATGCCCGGCCGAGCTGGTGCTCCTGTTCAGGAGAAACGATGGAGGAGCTGGCATCGCCGAGCGAAGGCAGGTCGTTGGCCAATGCTGGCAGTGCAGTCAGGCAGGCGAGCGTGAGCAGGGCGGGGCGCAGCAATTTCATCCAGACAGGCTCGTTGAGTTGAGAGCGGCTACTGTAGCCTTGACCTTGGCCGGCTGGCCAGAGGCCCGCTGTGCTAGGTATGCTGCGAGGCTTTTCTGTGGAGGCGAACCATGACCGAAGCGCGACCGCAATCGCTTGAATGCGATGCCGAACTGGATGCTGTTGGGCTTGACTGCCCGATGCCTCTGCTCAAGGCCAAGCTGGAGCTGAACCGTATGTCCAGCGGTGCAGTGCTCAAGGTCATTGCCAGCGATCCGGGTTCGCAAAGGGACTTCCGCAGCTTCGCCAAACTGGCCGGTCATGCATTGCTGCATGAAGAGGTCGAAGGTGGTCTTTATCGCTACTGGCTGCGCAAGGCCTGACGATTCGCTTCGAGGAATGAAATGCTCAAGGTATTACGCGGCTGGATGCAGCGTTACTTCTCCCATGAGGAGGCAGTGGTTCTTGCAGTCTTATTGTTTCTGGCTTTCGCCGCCGTCCTGATTTTTGGTCGGATGCTGGCGCCGGTACTGGCGGGATTGGTGCTGGCGTTCCTGATGCAGGGGTTGGTGGGCGCGCTGGAACGGCTGCGAGTGCCGCATCTGCTCGCGGTGTGGCTGGTATTTCTGATGTTCATCGGTGTGATGGTGGTCTGCACGCTGTTCATCGTGCCCTTGCTCTGGCAGCAGGTTCTGACCCTGTTCAACGAACTGCCGCGCATGCTGGTCGAGTGGCAGTCGTTGCTGCTATTGCTGCCGGAGCGCTACCCGCAGCTGGTGACCGAGGAGCAGGTGCTGCGCGGTATCGACTTTATTCGAAGCGAGATCGGCCGTTATGGCCAATTGGTGCTGACATCGTCGCTGTCCAGCCTGCCGCTGCTGATCGGACTGATGATTTATCTGGTCCTGGTGCCGATCCTGGTGTTCTTTTTCCTCAAGGACCGGCAGCAGATCAGCGATTGGATCAAGAGCTATCTGCCGCGCGAGCGCGGGCTGATCACTCAGGTCTCGCAGGAAATGAATCTGCAGATCGCCAACTACATCCGTGGCAAGGCGATCGAGATCCTGATCTGTGCCGTGGTGTCGTATGCAGTCTTCGCCGCGCTGGGGCTTAACTATGCCGCGCTGATGGCGATGCTGGTCGGCGTCTCGGTCGTGGTGCCCTATATCGGCGCGACGGTCGTGACCATTCCGATCGCGCTGATCGGAATATTCCAATGGGGGCTGGGCGACCAGTTCTTCTACCTGATGGTGGCTTACGCGATCATCCAGACGCTGGATGGCAACGTGCTGGTGCCCCTGCTGTTCTCCGAGGCGGTGAATCTGCACCCGGTGGCGATCATCTGCGCGGTACTGCTGTTTGGAGGATTGTGGGGCTTCTGGGGCGTGTTCTTTGCCATTCCGTTGGCGACCTTGTTCAAGGCCGTTCTCAATGCGTGGCCAGGCGAGCCTAAGGCGGGTTTGGTAGAAGTGGCTGAATGACACGGGAAGGGCTGGCGCTGTGGCCAGCCTTTTTCATTCGGCGTTCAGTGCTTGCGCGGCTTGAAGGACCGCCTCTACGTGGCCCGGCACCTTGACCGTACGCCACTCCTGCCGCAACACGCCGTTGCGGTCGATGAGAAAGGTGCTGCGATCCACGCCGAGGTATTCCTTGCCGTAGAGCTTTTTCAGTTTGATCACGTCGAACAGCTGGCAGAGCTGCTCTTCTTTGTCACTGATCAGCTCGAACGGGAAGCCCTGCTTGGCGCGAAAGTTCTCATGGGTCTTCAGGCTGTCACGGGAAACGCCGAATACCAGGGTGTTCGCCGCCATAAAAGCCTGGTGGTGATCGCGAAAGCCCTGGCCTTCGGTTGTACAGCCGGGTGTGTTGTCCTTCGGGTAGAAGTAAAACACGACCTGCTTGCCGGCCAGCGACTCGAGTTCGATCAGTTGACCACTGGTGGCCTGAGCCTGAAAGGGCGGGACGGGGTGATCGATTTCAACGGCCATTGTGGGCTCCTGGTTACTGATCTCAAGGGTTCTGCGGACGCCAGGGCTCGATCAGTGCGTCGAGGTTAAGTGCGTCGGCGAAATCGAGGAACTGGTCGCGCAGCCAGCTGATCTGCGTACCCGCCGGGAGCGTGACGGTCAGTGTGGCGTTGAGCATGGTTCCGCCGGTCTGTGGGGCCTGGTAGGTGTCGCAGGTCAGGCTTTCCAGTTCGACGCGATGGTCGATGAAGAACTGGCACAGCTCATTGAGGATGTCGGGACGAAAGGCGGCGCTCACATAAGCGACGTAGGGCAGTGCCTGCGGGCGGTTTTCCAGCGCCTCGCTACGCACCACGTTGGCGGTGAAGGCGTGCTTCTTCGCAAGCCCCGGCAGGGTCGTTTCCATCCGGGCCAATGCGTCCCAGCTGCCAGTGACTTCCAGAACCAGTGCACTGCATTCGCCGTGGCGGGTCAGCCGCGTGCTGACAACCGCGCAGCGATTCTCGTTGGCGGCCCGGCAGAGCACGTTGGTCAGCTCCATCGGGTTGGCGCCGAGCGCGCTGATGACGAGAAATTGTTCGCGGGGTAGAGGGGGGGTGGACATGCAGCATTCCTGGCGGTGGTGAATCGGGCGGCCAGCCAAGCCGAAAACGGCTAAGGGTAGCGAAAACCGAGGGCAGAGGGAATGCGCACTGCCAAATGGCCCCCGTGTCGAGGGCTCGGCGCCTGGTCCCCATCGGCTTTGTGCAGCGTGCTTCAGGCCACTCGCAAAGCGCTGGGGAGCCTTGTACCATTACGCCTCTTTTTATTATTCCGGCAGGAGTGGTTGCATGATTGCGGGCAGTATGGTGGCGCTGGTCACGCCCATGGATGCGCAGGGCGGTCTGGACTGGGACAGCCTGAGCAAACTGGTGGACTTCCACTTGCAGGAAGGCACCAATGCAATCGTTGCTGTCGGGACTACCGGTGAGTCGGCCACGCTTAGCGTCGCCGAGCACATCGAAGTGATCCGGCGCGTCGTCGACCAGGTCAATGGCCGGATTCCGGTCATCGCCGGTACGGGCGCCAACTCCACCAGCGAAGCCGTCGAGCTGACCGAGAACGCCAAGTCCGCAGGCGCCGATGCCTGCCTGCTGGTGACCCCGTACTACAACAAGCCGACCCAGGAAGGCCTCTACCTACACTTCAAACACATCGCCGAGGCCGTGGCGATTCCGCAGATTCTCTACAACGTGCCCGGTCGTACCGTTTGCGACATGCTGCCAGATACCGTCGAGCGGTTGTCCAAGATATCCAACATCATCGGAATCAAGGAGGCCACGGGCGACCTCAAGCGCGGCCAGGAAGTGCTGGATCGCGTCAGCAAGGATTTCCTCGTGTACTCCGGTGATGACCCCACTGCCGTCGAGCTGATGCTGATGGGCGGCAAGGGCAATATTTCCGTGACCGCAAACGTGGCGCCACGCGCCATGAGTGATCTCTGCGCCGCTGCGATGGCCGGTGATGCCACCACTGCTCGGGCAATCAACGAGCGTTTGATGCCGCTGCATCGCGCTCTGTTCCTGGAAGCCAACCCGATCCCAGTCAAGTGGGCACTGCGCGAGATGGGCCTGATGGGTAATGGCATCCGTCTGCCGCTGACCTGGCTGAGTCAGAGCTTCCAGGAACCGCTACGCCAGGCAATGCGCCAAACCGGCGTACTGGCTTAATAACAAAGGAATACGCATGAAGCGACTGGCCGGACTTTCGACCCTTGCCCTGATGATCTCTGCAACCAGTGGCTGCGGCTGGCTGTGGGGCGATGATGGATATTTCCGTGACCGCGGTAGTGACTACCTTTCGGCGCGTCAGACCGCACCGATGCAGGTTGCAGTCGATGGCGAGACCCGCCCGCTCGACCCGCTGCTGCCGATTCCGCAGCAGGTTGCTGACAGCACTGGCGTTCCTGGCAAGTACGAAGTGCCGCGCCCCCAGCGTTTGCAAGTGGCGGCAGAGCTCAGTGATTTCAGCGTGCAGTCGTCCGAGGATTCTCGCTGGCTGGTGGCGCAGTACACACCGTCACAGGTCTGGACCGCCGCGCGGCAGTTCTTCACCGACAACGGCTTCAGCATTGCTGAAGAGCGCCGCCAGACCGGCGAGTTCACCACGGCCTGGCAAGGCGCCGCGGGGCTGAACGACGCGTTGGTACGCAATCTGGGCATTCAGGATGGCGAAACGCGGGTACGTGTTCGCGTCGAGCCGGGTGTACAGCGCAATACCAGCGAGATCTTCGTGGTCAGCGTCAAGCGTCCAGCCGGCAGCACCGCCGACGTGGCCTGGCCGGAGACTTCCAACAACAAGGAACTCGATCGGGTACTGCTCGACGAGCTGCAAGCCAGCCTTACCCAGAGCGCCAAGCAAGGCGGATCGGTATCGTTGCTGGCAGAGCGTGATTTCGATGCGCCGAGTCGGGTGAATCTGACCGAGGACGGTAGCGGCAATCCTCTGTTGCAGCTGGATAGCGATTTCGATCGCGCCTGGTCCAGTATCGGTCGAGCCCTTCAGGCGGCGGACGTACGCGTTGACGATCTGGACCGCAGCCTCGGCGTGTATTACGTGAATCTGAGCGAGCGTGCCGACGACCCGGATGACAAGCCCGGCTTCTTCAGCCGTCTGTTCGGTGGTGCACCGGACAAGGAAGAGATAGAGGCGCGGGCTGAGCGCTATCAGGTACGTCTGACTCGTGTCGGCAATGGCGTTCAGGTCTCGCTCGACAAGAGCGTCGACACCGTCGCACCGGCCGATGTCGCACGCCGGGTGCTCAGTCTGCTCAAGGACAACCTGGGCTAAGCGAGAGCTGCCCTTGCAACACGACACGGATAGGCGAAACCCTCGGTTTCGCCTGTTTCGTTTCTGCCGACCTGCCAACCGCGGAAGTTTCGTATGACCACTCCCACCGCCCTCAGCCTGAAGAAGATCTATTCGGGCAAGGTTCGTGATCTCTACGAGATCGACGACAAACGCATGCTCATGGTCGCCACCGATCGTCTATCGGCGTTCGACGTGATTCTCGCCGAACCGATTCCGGAGAAAGGCAAGATACTCACCGCGATCTCCAACTTCTGGTTCGACAAGCTCAACGGCCTGATCCCCAACCACTTCACCGGTGACAAGGTCGAAGACGTTGTGCCGGCAGCCGAGTTGCCGCTGGTAGAAGGCCGTGCCGTGGTCGCCAAGCGTCTAAAGCCGGTAGCAGTGGAGGCGATTGTGCGTGGCTATATCGTCGGCTCCGGCTGGAAGGAATACCAAAAGAGCGGCACGGTTTGCGGCATCCAGCTCCCGGTTGGTTTGAAAGAAGCTGCCAAGCTGCCGCAGCCGATCTTCACACCTTCGACCAAGGCGGCAGTGGGCGATCACGACGAGAACATCTCGTTCGAGCAGTGCGAGGCTATCATCGGCAAGGAGCTTGCTGCCCAGGTGCGCGACGTGTCCATCGCGCTCTATAGCGCGGCAGTCGAGTACGCAGCCACGCGCGGCATCATCATCGCCGACACCAAGTTCGAGTTCGGGCTCGACGACGACGGCACGCTGACACTGATGGACGAAGTGCTCACACCCGACTCGAGCCGCTTCTGGCCAGCCGATAGCTACGAGGAAGGCAAGAACCCGCCGAGCTTCGACAAGCAGTTCGTCCGTGACTGGCTCGAATCCACCGGCTGGAACAAGCAGCCGCCGGCTCCAGCTGTTCCGGCCGACGTTGCACAGCGAACTGCCGACAAGTACCGCGAGGCGCTGACCCGTCTGACGGCCTGACCGAACTGCATGACCAGGCTCGCCCTGCGTCCGCTCATGGTGGGACGCAAGAGGCTGAAAACGGTAAAAAATCTATGCAGTTGGGGTTCGACAAACCTGCTCCAGCTGCTATGATGCGCGCCGCTGGAGAGATGCCGGAGTGGCCGAACGGGACGGATTCGAAATCCGTTGTACCCTCGCGGGTACCTAGGGTTCAAATCCCTATCTCTCCGCCATTACATATAGCCTAAGCCCCTGAACTCGACAGAGTCCGGGGGTTTTTGCTTTTTGTGCTCTTGGTATGTGGCGGCCGGGTTTGTCTGATGATGGCTACGCTTCAACGGCAGGTGCAGTCTGCTGCATGGCCATCACAGTGTTGTGCGAAGCGAGGGGAGGGTGATGTCGCAGCTACGGCGGGGCTTTATCCTGACTCGGCACTGGCGGGATGCGCCGGAGGGTACGGAGGTCATTTTCTGGCTGGCCACCGATGCTGGCGCACGGCAGCTACGTGTCCCGCATCAAGATTCCGTCGCTTTCATCCCCGAAGAGCAGCGTCCTCTTGCTGAAGCGCTGCTACGTCGCGAGCGCGATGTGGAGTTGCGACCGCTGGCCTTGTGCGACTTCCGCCATCGGCCAGTAATGGGGCTGTACAGCCGTTCGTACCGTCGCTTGCTGGATTGCGCGCGGTTGCTGCGTGAGGCCGGGGTGGACGTCTATGAGTCCGATATCCGTCCGCCCGAGCGCTACCTGATGGAGCGTTTCATCACCGCGCCGGTGTCCTTTTCAGATGCGTCTGGCGGTGACGGTGCGTCGATCGATGCGCAGCTCAAACCGGCGCCTGACTACCGGCCGAAGCTAAGACTGGTTTCGCTGGATATTGAAACTACCGCCCGCGGCGAGCTCTATTCGATTGCCTTGGAGGGCTGTGGCCAGCGTCAGGTCTACATGCTCGGGCCGGAAAACGGGCAGGGCAAGACCGTCGATTTTTCTCTGCAGTATTGCGATAGCCGGCGCGAGTTGCTCGAGCGACTGAACGACTGGGTCGCCGAGCATGACCCGGATGCGATCATCGGCTGGAATCTGGTGCAGTTCGATCTGCGCGTGCTGCGCGATCATTCGCAGCGCCTGCAAGTGCCATTGCGTCTGGGGCGCGGTGGTGCGGAGATGGAGTGGCGCGAGCACGGCGGTCGCGGCAATCATTATTTCGCCGCGGCCGCCGGGCGCTTGATTATCGATGGCATCGAGGCGCTTCGCTCGGCGACCTGGAGCTTCCCCTCCTTTAGCCTGGAGAACGTCGCCCAGACCCTTCTGGGTGAAGGCAAGGCCATCGACAATCCCTACCAGCGCATGGCGGAAATCGATCGCATGTTCGCCGAGGACAAACCGGCTCTGGCGCGCTACAACCTCAAGGATTGCGAGCTGGTAACACGCATCTTCGCCCGCACCGAACTGCTGACCTTCCTTCTCGAGCGCGCCACGGTGACCGGACTGGCTGCGGATCGCAGTGGCGGTTCGGTCGCGGCCTTCGAGCATCTGTACCTGCCGCTGATGCATCGCCAGGGCTTCGTCGCGCCGAATCTTGGCGAGCGGCAGCCGGAGGCCAGCCCGGGTGGCTTCGTGATGAGTTCGCAGCCGGGGCTTTACGAATCAGTACTGGTGCTCGATTACAAGAGCCTCTATCCGTCGATCATACGAACTTTTCTCATCGACCCGGTGGGGTTGATCGACGGGCTGCGCCAGCCGGATGACGAACAATCGATTCCCGGCTTCCGCGGTGCGCGCTTCTCGCGGACTCGGCACTGTCTGCCGGCAATCGTGGAGCGCGTCTGGGAGGGGCGCGAAACGGCGAAACGCGAGCACAACAAGCCGTTGTCGCAGGCGCTGAAAATCATCATGAATGCCTTCTACGGCGTGCTCGGTTCCAGTGGCTGCCGTTTCTTCGATACGCGCCTGGCCTCGTCCATCACGCTGCGCGGTCACGAGATCATGCGGCGCACACGGGAGCTGATCGAGGCGCAGGGGCATGCCGTCATCTATGGCGATACCGATTCCACGTTCGTCTGGCTGCGCAAAGCGCATTCGGATGACGAGGCGGCGCTGATCGGCCGTCAGCTGGTACAGCACATCAATGATTGGTGGCGAGTGTATCTGCAGTCCGAGTACGGGCTGGGTAGTGCGCTGGAGCTGCAATACGAAACCCATTTCCGGCGCTTTTTGATGCCGACCATTCGTGGCGCGGAGGAGGGCAGCAAAAAGCGTTATGCCGGACTGATCACCCGGCCCGATGGCAGCGACGGTATGGTCTTCAAGGGGCTGGAAACCGTGCGTACCGACTGGTCGCCATTGGCCCAACGCTTTCAGCAGGAGCTCTACCAACGTATCTTCCACCGCCAGCCGCACGGGGAGTACGTGCGCGACTACGTACGGCGCACGCTGGCCGGTGAGCTGGATGAGCTGCTGATCTATCGCAAGCGCTTGCGCCGCAGGCTCGATGACTACCAGCGCAATGTGCCACCCCATGTGCGTGCGGCGCGTTTGGCGGATGACTACAACGACCGTCAGGGGCGGCCTCAGCAGTATCAGAACGGTGGCTGGATCAGCTACCTGATGACGGTCGCCGGGCCCGAGCCGCTGGAAACACGGTCATCGGCCGTCGACTACGACCACTATGTAACGCGGCAACTGCAGCCCGTGGCGGATGCGATTCTGCCCTTCGTGGGCGATGACTTCGCGTCGCTCGTCGACGGGCAGCTCGGCTTGTTCTGAGTTCACCTGCTCGCGGCATCTATCTAGTGCCGCACCGGTCATATGTCGGGCAACATTCACTGGAGTGCCGACATGTACCTGATTCAGTTGCTGCTACCGCTTTACGACAACGATCAGCAGGCGCTGCCGAAGTCGTCTTTCCGTGCTGTGCATGATGAGCTCATCGAGCGTTTCGGTGGCCTGACCACCTATTCGCGAGCCCCGGCGAGTGGCTATTGGCTGGAAGAGGGCGACAACGCGGTTCATGACGAGTCGGTGGTCTACGAAGTCATGGCCAATGATCTGGACAGGGGCTGGTGGGCAGATTATCGCGCCGAGCTGGAGCGCCGGTTTCGGCAGGAGAGCCTGGTGATCCGGGCACACGCTCTGACGCTGCTGTAGGCGCTGCCGCGAAGAGCGATGGCCGGCGGACCCGGCCATCATCGTTGGTTACTTGCGAACCCAGTTGCCGTTGAGCTGAATGATCTGGCCCGAGGGCGTCTTCTCGATGGCTTTCTTGCCGGCGATGGCTTCCACGTCGCTGACGCTGATGCCGTTCTGCTTGGCGACGCGGTGGTACTCGGCTCGGCGCGCCTGATTGATCTGGCTTGCGATGTCCTCGGCGTTCTGGCTGGACCGCACCACGCCGAGATAGCCGTCGGGCTTCTCGCCAAGCAAGCCGCTGGCCTTGGCGTCACCCAGGGCGGACATGGCTTCGTTGAGTGTCATGGCTGCCGCTGGCAGAGCGATCATGAGTGCCAACAGCAGGCTTGCCAATTTCAGATAGGTTTTCATCGTCGTCCTCAGAACAGTCCGCTGTCTTCGTTAATGATCGAGTCGAGCTGCTTGTCCACCCGGATGTAAATCTCATGCTCGATCTTTACGTTCAGGTTGATGTTAATTGGCTCGTTCGGTACGGCCAGTTCCACCCGCGGCGTACAGGCGCTGGCGAGCACGGCCAGCAGCAGAATGGTCAGCGATTGGCGCAACCGCATGGCGGTCTCTCCTGTGTCGGCTAGTGGCTGCAGGGCCTCATTGAAGGCGTTGAAGATGTTCCTGCACCCGTCGTTGAATTGTTTCGCTTACCCGGTCGCTCAGTTGCAAGCTGGTCAGCAGCGCCGGAATGTCCTCTTCCAGATTGATCGAAAAATTGATCGGGCGGCCTCCTTCCAGGGCTGGGTTGCGGCCGTTCAGGCGCAGCGCGAGGTTCAGTTTGCCGCTCTCATCATAGCGGACGTCACTGCTCAGCCGATCATAATGAAAATCGTGCAGGGCTTCGGTGACGATCTTCATGGCCGGGTTCGACTGACCAAGGGCTTCTATCTTCGGCGAACGAAAGCGCAGTACACCGCCGGGTGCGCGCGCGGCCAGCTCGCCCTGGTCGACGCTGAACCCGAGTGCGCTGCGGCGAATGTCGAAGCTGCCATCAATCAGGCCGCTGCCATCGAGCCCTTCGGTAGGGTAGGCGGCGAGCATGTCGCTCAGTTGCAGTCCTTGCAGCTTGGCGCTTAATTGTTGCTGCGGTGCAGCCAGGTCGAGCGTGGCGGGGGCGAGCCAGAACCTCCCGCCGAAGATTTGGGTTTCCGCGGTTGCCCAGCGCAGCTGGCCTTGCACTGGATGATCGAGATCGGTGCGATAGTTTCCGCGCAGCAGCAGCGGGCCAAAAGTGAATCCGGGATTGAGCTGAGCGAGGCGCAGCTCGGTTATATCCAGCTCCAGGCGGTTGCGCTCGAGGCTTGCAGCGATTCTTGCGTCGAGCCCGGATATCTCGGCGCGGTCGATGATGCCGGCCAGTCCCCGGGCCTCCAGCGTGAGCCTGGCGGATGGCGGTGTGCTGCCAGTTGGCACAGAAAGCGTGCCATCAGCCAGCAGGCGACCGCTGTTCAGTTCGAGCATCTCCGGCCAGGCTGTGAAGCTGCGGGCAAGCGGGTTGCCGGCGCGGAGAAAGATCTCCTGCAGCTTGCCGTTTGCCTGTAGTGGGCCGTTCCAGCGCTTGTTCAGGTTTGCTGCCAGTGTCAGCCCGACATCGTTGCTCAATGGGCCGGTCGCTGCCAGTTTTGTGGCATCAGCTTCCAGCTGCCCGCTCCAGTGCCAGCCCTGGGAGATCAGTCGCGGGTGATCCAGTCGGCTGACGCGCAGGTCCAGCGGCCCCTGTACGCGCCAGCTAGGCGGCTCTGAGTTGCGGCGGTCGAGATGCAGGCTGAGCGGTTGGGAGAGCAGGGCCTGCAGTTGGCGGGCAGTGAGTTCTCCGCTGGTCAGGTCGGTGAGGGTGACCTGTGAGCTTTTATGCAGCTGTACATCGATCTGCTCGAGGTTCGCACGACCGGAGAAGTCCAGCGTGGCCTCCAGACCTCCTAGCGAAAGCGCATCCAGCTTCAGCTTGCTACTGCGCAGTTGCAGTTGCGCCTGCTCGATCTGCAGTACATATGGCGGTGCGGTACTCAGTCGCACCCGTGCCTGCAGGTTCGCCGGTGTGGCGCCTTGGGCGTCCAGCTTGACCTGTAGCGGCAGTTCGTCTTGATCGGTTTCGGCATCCAAGGGCTCGATCTGGATGTCCAGCCGCTCAGGTCGCAGATTCTCGGGAAGGTCGGCGACGAGCGCCGGTTCGGGGCGTAGCTGGACATGGGCTTTCAGCTCGGTAGGCAGCCACAGGCCATCCTGTCCATTAGCCGTGAGGTCGATATCGCCTTGCAGCTCGCCAAGCCCGATGATTGGCCATGGCGCCGGCAGGTGGCCGGAGAGACGCAGATTCCCGCCGGCACGGCGCCATTCGAGCGTGCCGCCTGTCGAGCGAGGCACGCTAAGCGCCCAACCTGCGCCAAGCCGCATGTCAGCTGGCATGTCTGGCAGCGGGGTGGGTTCGTAGCCGGTCCATTCGCTTAGCCAGCTCAACAGCCAGGGCGCTTCCGGCAAGCTGCCCATGGCAAGGGTGCCATCGGATCGCAGGGTGTTGCCGAGGAGGTTGAGCCGGTTACGGCCTTCCAGGCGCGACTGCTCGTCAATCAGCAGCCTGGCTTCGATCAGGCTGTGCATGGGGTCTGGTCCCTGTGCACTGACGATCAGCGAAACACGGTGTTCGTTGCGGCGTAGGTCCAGCCGGGCATCGACAGGCAGCAGTGTTTCGCCGGCGTGTTCCAGCCACAGGCTACCCCGTTCGTCGCAACGACCCTTCGCGCAGGGGAGGTCCATCCTCAAATCAGCTATGGTCAATCGCTGCGGCAGCCACGCCCCCCAGCGTGCATATTGCTCGGCGTCGCGCGGAGACGAGCTCTCCTTCCCGGCATGCGGTAGCGAGAGTAGGGTCGTGCTGAGACGTTCTATTTGAAGCGATTGTGGTGGAAATGGCTGAAAAATGCTGGGAACTTGCAGCACGATATTTTCAGCCCGGACGGTCAGGTTGAGGCCGTTCCCGGTCAGCTGTGCATAGTCAAGCTGGCGGATCGATATGCTTCTGAAAGAGACACGCAGCCCCTGCCAGTCGAGTTCGACGATGCCTTGTTCGCGCTTGAACGCTGTCCATTGATACCAGGCGAAACCGCCGGCAAGCAGCAGCAATAGCAGCAGGCCAGCCAGCAGCCAGCGCAGTATTCTCGACGGTTTCGTCATTTCCAGTTCCAGAATGCGAGGCGTACAGCATAGCCGCAGAACAAGCGTAGCTACCGTGCTCCGGCAAGGTGCGCAGGACGACAACAGCTTTGTCTGAAAGTTCGCTCTTGTGCCGCTGCAACCCTTGTGGCAAGCCGCTTCGCGCCTGGTGCGCTGAACTTGTGCACATTTGCGCAGCACGCCAGTCAAGGCCTTATGACAAACTGTCGCAAATCGCCTGAACTCATAGATCGTTAATAACCAATTGAAAAATAAGCACTTTTTTCATTGGCGAAAAAAACGTCAGTTTAAGCGCAGCCCCCATGAGACGTGGCATTCATAGATTTGTCTTCTGTTTGTCCACTGACTTATCCACAGCTTCTGTGGATTAATTTTTGGTGTGATCCGGATCTAATTTTTTCGCTTTTGACAAGACTTTAACTCTCGGAAAAAAGGAGTAGAGTGCGCGACCTTATTCATCCAGCCCCCAGATGTGCATGAGAACGCGTACAGCCTCCTCCGCCTCCTTTGCCACTACCGCCCCTACGGCACGGTTGCCGCTGCGCATGGCGCTGTGGTTGCTCGATAGCCAGCACCTGGGCAGAAATCAGGGTGTCAAACGGATTGCAGGGCGCCTGCTCAAGCAGCCGGCGCGTGAGGGCGTGGTGGAAGCGCAGAGTCGTCTGGGGCGTCTGCTGTGCTGCGAGTGCGATGGTCAGCGCGACCGCCGTATCGGTTTCGAGCTGCTGCGTCAGGCGGCCCGTGCAGGCGACTGCCAGGCACAGCTGGAGCTGGGGCGCCTTTATTGCCAGCCCGACCACAGCGAACCTGCCAAGGCGCGCCTGTGGCTCGAGCAAGCCGCCGCACAGGGTTCCCAGGAGGCTGCGAGCTTCCTTCAGCGGATCAAGGGCTGACGGCACCCGCCTGACCACCCACCTGCGGCTCGCTATACTGCCCGGCACTTTTGCCGGAGCCCTTCATGTCCTTTGATCCTCTTCATCTATTGATCGGTCTGGCGCTCGGCCTGGCTGCCCTGGCTGGGCTGAGCCTTTATCTGCAGCGCCGCCTGTCCGCCAGCGAGTCCGAACAGGCGTTGCTCGATGAGCGGCTCCGACAGGCCACCCTGGCGCAGGAGGGGCTGACGGCGCAGCTGGAGAGCTGTCGGATCGAGCTGGCGGAGTTGAGTGGCATCAAATCAGCGCAGCAGGCCGAGCTGGCTGCGCTGCGCCGCGAGGCCGAACTGTTGCGCACGCAGCGTGACGGCCATGATGAAACCATTGCCGACCTGCAAGCCGAGCGCGACGCCCAGCAAGGTGAACTGCGCCGGTTGAGCGCGACCCATGCCGCGCTCGAAGCCGAACTGCGCGAACAGCACAACGCCCATCAGCAAAGGTTGGCAGACCTGCAGGCAGCGCGTGACGACCTGCGGGCACAGTTCGCCGAGCTGGCCGGCAAGATCTTCGACGAGCGTGAGCAGCGTTTCAGCGAGTCCAGCCATGAGCGCCTGGGACAGCTGCTCGAACCGCTGAAGGAACGCATCCAGTCGTTCGAGAAGCGAGTCGAGGAGAGCTACCAGAACGAAGCGCGCGAGCGCTTCTCCCTGGCTCGCGAGCTGGAGCGCCTGCAGCAGCTGAACCAACGCCTTGGTGATGAAGCGACCAACCTGACCCGTGCGCTGCAAGGGCAGAAGACACAGGGCAACTGGGGCGAGCTGGTGCTGGAAAAGGTGCTGGAGCATGCCGGGCTGGAGAAGGGCCGCGAGTACCATACGCAGGTCAGCCTGAAGAGCCCGGACGGTGAGCGTTTTCAGCCGGATGTGCTGATCCATCTGCCCGGGGACAAACAGGTCGTGGTTGATGCCAAAGTCAGTCTGACCGCCTATCAGGCGCTGACCTGCGCCGAGGATGAAGGCAGCCGGGCGCTGGCGCTCAAGCAGCATGTGCAATCGCTGCGCAGCCACCTCAAGGGGCTCTCGCTGAAGGACTACCAGCGCCTCGATGGCTTGCAGAGCCTCGACTTCGTGCTGCTGTTCGTGCCGATCGAGGCGGCTTTCGCGGCCGCGCTGCAGGCAGATCCCGATCTGTTCCAGGAAGCCTATGGGCGGCACATCGTGATCGTCAGTCCGACGACCTTGCTCGCCACCCTGCGGGTCATCGACAGCCTCTGGCGGCAGGAACGGCAAAGCCAGAACGCCCGGGAGATCGCCGAGAAAGCCGGCGGGCTTTACGACAAGTTCGTCGCCTTCATTCAGGATCTCGATGAGATCGGCAGCCGATTGCAGCAGGTGGATCGTGCTTACCTGGCGGCGCGCAACAAGCTTAGCGATGGTCGCGGCAACCTTGTTGGTCGAGCCGAGCAATTGAAGTCGCTCGGTGCACGGGCCAGCAAGCGCTTGCCGGGCGACTGGCTGGAGCGTGCCGGTGCCGAGGAACTCAGCGAGGCGGGCGACTAGATCACGGCGCTAACGCAACAGCAGCACGGCGAGCGCAGTCAGCAGCCCGGCGAACATGATCGGCAGGGTACGGATAGCCAGTTCACGGCCACCGATGAAGGCGATCAGCATGGCCTTGACCAGGCTGTTGCTCAGCGCGGCGAATACGATGCCGCGCGACGCGACCTCATGACTGAGCCCGTCGCGGGCATTGTTGGCCAGCGAGAGGGTGATCGCATCCACATCGGTCAGACCTGCGACCAGCGACACCATGTAGATGCCGGCATCGCCCAGCCAGCGCCGTGCCCCCTCGACCAGTAGCAGGATCAACACCAGCAAGGCGGCGAAGCGTAGCGCCGGTCCCAGCTCGAACGGGTTCTTCAGCAGGGGCTCGGCAGTGTCTGTGGGCGTTTTGGCTGCCAGCAGGTAATAGAAGATTGCACCTGCTGTATAGATGGCGCCGGCGCACGCCAGAGGCAGGATCAGGCCAGGAAGCAGCGCCGGATTGACCAGTCCCACCTCCAGTAGAACGCGAGGAAACATGAGCGCCGACGTCGCCAGCAGGCCGGCTGCGAGCGCGGCACGCAGCTTCGGCGCGTTCAGCCGCGCCAGCGTGATGGTCATCGCAGTGGAGGAGACGATGCCGCCAAGCAGCGCCGTGACGAAGAGGCCGTGACGAGGGCCAAGGATACGGATCGCCACGTATGCGGCGAAACCGATTCCGGCGATCAGTACCACCATCATCCAGGTCGTGTAGGGATTGAGTGCCTGCCAGGGGCCATAGCCCTGGTTCGGCAGCGTGGGCAGCAGCACCACGGAGATGAACAGCATCTTCAGCGCGCCGCCCAGTTCCGCCTCGCTGAGCCGCTTCAGCGCCTGATGCAGCGGGGCTTTCAGGCTCAGCAGCAGCGCCACGACGATGGCGCATGCGGCGGCGAGCTGCCGGCTCTCCGCGACCGCCAGGCTGCCGAGAACAAAGGTCAGCAGCATGGCGACCTCGGTGGTCATGCCATGGTCGCCGCTGCGACGCGCATCGATCAGATAGCCGGCAATGACCAGCAGCGCGAGCATGGCGAACATGGCCACCCAGGCAGAGCCGCCGAGATGGCTGACGCTAACCGCCGCGAGCCCGCCGAACAGGCCCGACAGGCCGAAGGTGCGGACCCCGGCGACCAGCTCCTGGCCGGGGCCGTCTCTGCCGCTCCAGCTACGTTCGGTGCCGATCAGTAGCCCGACGGCAAGCGCCGTGGCGAGGTTGAGAAAAAGCTCGAGCGTCATCGGCCACCTTGCCGCCAAGTGTGCAAATTGCCAGCAGTGTAACCGGCCTCGGCCGCGATTGTTTCACCCGCTGGCCGAGGTCGCCTGTCTACTGAAGCGTCAGGTGCCGGCTCATCAGGGCGCGCAACGCCGCAGGCTTGACCGGCTTGGCGAGGAAATCCAGGCCGCTTGCGTGAATCGCCGCCACCAGTTCCGGGCGGCCATCGGCACTGATCACCACGCCGGGCACCGGCTCGCCCAGCCGAGTGCGCAACCAGGCCATCAGCTCGGTGCCGGTCTGGCCCTCGTCGAGGTGGTAGTCGACCAGCACCAGTTGCGGGCGAATGTCCTCGGCCAGCAGCGCTTCGCATTCGGCGCGGTTGCTGGCGGTCCATACCTGGCAACCCCAGCGGGTGAGCAGGCTGTTCATGCCGACCAGAATACTGTCCTCGTTATCGATGCAAAGCACCTGAGTGCCGGTCAACGCGGTGTGCTGCGGCTCGCCACGCTTGGCTGCCGGGCGCGGCTGGCTCAATGCACGGGCGACCGGCACGGTGACGCTGAACACGCTGCCCTTGCCCGGCCAGGAGCGCACTTCCAGCGGGTGTTCGAGTACGTGGCAGAGACCGTCGGCGATGGCCAGGCCCAGGCCCAGACCCTTCTCCGCGCGGGTCTGGTGGCTGTCCAGGCGTTTGAACTCCTCGAAGATCACCTTCAGCTTGTCATGCGGGATGCCCGGGCCGCGGTCCCAGACTTCGAGCCGCAGTGATGCGCCTTGCCGGCGCACGCCGAGTACCACGCGGCCCTTGGCGTAACGGAAGGCATTGGTGAGGAAGTTCTGCAGCACGCGACGGAGCAGGCGGATGTCACTGTCGACGCGCAGCTTGCTGCCGTGCACGCGGAAGTTGACCCCCTGTTCGCGGGCCAGTGCGGTGAACTCCGTGCCCAGCGTGTCGAACAGCGTGGCGAGCGGGAAGGGGTTGCGATCCGGAGTCACCCGACCGCTTTCCAGGCGTGAGATGTCCAACAGGTCGGTGATCAGGTCTTCGGCCGAACGCAGCGAACTGTCGAGATGCTGCACCAGTTCCTGGGCCTCGCTGGGCAGGGCGCTCTGCTGGTGCGACAGCGCGGCGGAGAACAGCCGTGCGGCGTTGAGCGGCTGCATCAGGTCGTGGCTGACGGCGGCGAGGAAGCGGGTCTTCGACTGGTTGGCCGCTTCCGCGGTGCTCTTGGCTTCGATCAGCGCCTGGTTGAGCTGCGACAGTTCCTGGGTCCGCTCGCTGACGCGCTGTTCGAGACCTTCGTTGGCATCTTTCAAGGCGCGTTCGGCTTCGCGGTAGGCGGTGATGTCACTGAAGCTCATGACGAAGCCGCCGCCCGGCATCGGGTTGCCGATCAGCTCGACGACGCGGCCGTTGGGGAACAGCCGCTCGGACGTATGCGCGCGACCTTGGCGCATCCAGTACAGGCGCTTGGCCACGTGGGTGTCGGGATCACCGGGACCGCATAGTCCGCGTTCGGCGTTGTAGCGGATGATGTCGGCGATCGGGCGGCCGATGTAGACCAGCCCGTCCGGGTACTCGAAGAGTTCGAGATAGCGATGGTTCCATGCCACCAGGCGCAGCGACTGATCGACCACGCTGATGCCCTGGGTGATGTTCTCGATCGCGCCTTGCAGCAGTGCGCGGTTGAACTGCAGCACCTCCGACGCTTCGCCGACGATGCGCACGACGTCGTCGACCTGCATGTCGCGGCCTTCCAGCGCTGCCTTGACCACCGCACGGGTGGACGACGCGCCGAGCACGCCCGCCAGCAGGCGTTCGGTATGGGCGATCCACTGACCATCGGCCTGCAGCTTGGGCGAGAAGTCCTGGCCGTGGCGACGGGCAAAGCGCTGGAAACTCTGCTCGGCGCGCTCGGCGCCGACGAAGCGGGATGCCAGGACCAGCAGGTCTTCGACGCGTACGGCGAGCAGACGGCGGGCACCGGTCGGGGAGGCGATCTCCTGACCGATGAAACGGCTGGCCTGCCAATGCTCGGCCACGTGGGTCTGGGTGAGGATGGATACCCAGAAGAACAGCGTGGCATTGCCGATCAGCGACAGGGTCACGCCCAGGGTCAGTCCGCTGAGGCCGAAACCGAGGCCGCCGTTGTACATCCAGCTCAGGCCCGGGAACATTTCCAGCGGCCAGCCCAGCAGAGGAACAATCAGCGTATAGAACCAGATTGCCGCGCCGGCGGTCAGGCCGGCGAACACGCCGCGACGGTTGGCCTGCTTCCAATACAGCGCACCAACCATCGCCGGGGCCAGCTGAGTGATGGCGGCGAAGGCGATCTGGCCGATTGTAGCCAGCGATGCCGTGGAGCCGAGCAGGCGGTAGCTGACATAGGCGAGCAGCAGGATCACGACGATGCTGATGCGACGTACCGAGAGCATCCAGTGACGGAACGCCTCGAATGGGCGCTCGGTTTCCTGGCGGCGCAGCAGCCAGGGCAGCAGCATGTCGTTGGAAACCATGGTCGACAGTGCGACGCTGGCGACGATTACCATGCCGGTTGCCGCCGAGGCGCCGCCGATGAAGGCGAGCAGGGCGAGCCAGGGATGCAGTTCGGCCAACGGCAGGCTGATGACGAAAGAGTCCGGCGTTACGCCAGGCGGCAGCAGCATCTGTCCGGCCAGCGCGATCGGGATGACGAACACCGCGGCGAGTACCAGATAGAGCGGAAACACCCAGCGGGCCATACGGAAGTCTCGCGGCTCGATGTTTTCCACCACAGAAACGTGAAACTGCCGCGGCAGACAGACGATCGCCATCATCGCGACGGTGGTCTGGACCAGCATGGCTGACCAGTTGACACCTTCGCTCCAGAATCCGGCAAGGTCCGGCGAATCATAGGCCTGATTGAACAGATCGCCGAAGCCGTCGAACAGGCCGAAGGTGACGAAGGCGCCCACCGCCAGGAATGCCAGCAGCTTGATCAGCGATTCGAAAGCGATTGCCAGGACCATGCCGCGGTGATGCTCGGTCACATCGAGGTTGCGCGTGCCGAAGAGGATGGTGAACAGCGCCAGCACGATCGAGACGATCAGCGCGGTGTCGCGCGTGCCGGTGCCGGCTGCCTCGATGTTGATGCCGCTTAGCAGGTTGACGCCGAGTACGATGCCTTTGAGCTGCAGCGCGATGTACGGCAGTACGCCAACCAGGCAGATCAGCGTAACAACCACTGCCAGCAGCTGGGATTTGCCATAGCGGGCGGCGATGAAGTCGGCAATGGAGGTGATGTTCTCCTGCTTGCTGATCATGATCATCTTCTGGATCACATGCGGTGCGAACAGCATCAGCAGGATCGGGCCCAGATAGATCGGCAGGAACGCCCAGAGCTGCTCGGCGGATTGGCCAACAGCGCCGAAGAAGGTCCAGCTGGTGCAGTACACCGCCAGTGAAAGGCTATAGACCCAAGGCCGCAGGCGCGGCGACATGGAAGCGCTGTTGCGGTCGCCGTAGAAAGCGATGGCGAACAGAATGGCCATATAGACGAGGGCGACCGCGGCGATCAGCCCGCCTGACAGCGTCATGCAAACTCCAGAAAACGAAAGGTGAGTGCCAGGCAGGCCTCGGCGGGCCGGTAACGGTGCCGAATTCAATCAGCCCTGGTGACTCGTTAATATGCTGAGTTCGCGAAGTTTCGCAGCAATGGTCACCCCGTGTGCAGGGTTGCGACCAAGGTCGCATGCGTCTAGCGCGGGCCCGCCAGCAATATCGCCGGTCGTCCGCGAAGTACGGCGTTTCCTGCGCCATGGGTTACTGTCTGGTAACCGCCGATTTGCCCGGACGCAATAACAGGAGAATGTCATGCTCAGCCCCCATCCGGTAACCCTGCAACGCGGGGCGCTGCGCCTGGAGCCGCTGATGGAAGCGGATATCCCGGAGCTGGTTGCCCTGGCAGAGCGGAACCGCGCCGAGCTGACATATATGAGCGGGCCGCTACGGCCGGACTGGTACCGCCATGCGCTGGCGGAACAGCGCGAGGGGCGCGCGGTTGTCTTCAGTGTGCGCATGGCCGAGCAGCTGGTCGGCACCACGCGCTTCGCCGACTTCAACCTGAGCCTGCCGGCGGCCGAATTGGGCTGGACCTGGCTGGATCAGGCGGAGCATGGCACCGGGCTGAATGCCTCGATCAAGTACCTGCTGCTGCGTCACGCATTCGAAGAATGGCAGTTGGTTCGCCTGCAGCTGAAGACTGCCGCCAGTAACCTCCGCTCGCAGCGGGCCATCGAAAAGCTAGGTGCCCTACGCGAAGGATTGCTGCGTAACCATCGGCGACTGGCAGACGGTCGCCTGGACGATACCGTGCTGTACAGCATCACCGACCGTGACTGGCCGCAGCTCAAGCAGCAGCTCGCGGCCGACTGACTGCTCTGCGACGCATCGCCTGGGCGTCTCAGTTCGGTTATCGTGCGGTGCTTTGCCGCATGTCTTGCGTCGATCTGTCCGCCCCCCACGCCTTTCGCTACGAGGTCGATAGGCAACGCAAGGTTCGGTGCGAAATTGGCTACAGGAGTTCCAATGTCCCGCTCGCAAGAGTTCGTTCACGGATGCCGTGACATTCTGCCGTTGATCCTCGGTGCGATTCCGTTCGGCGTCATCTTCGGCACGCTGGCCGTCGGCGCCGGATTGACGCCCTGGCAGACCATGGGCATGTCTTCGCTGGTCTTCGCCGGTTCCGCACAGTTCATCGCGATCACGCTGATAACCGGTGGCGTAGGCGCAGCCGTGGTACTGCTGACCACCTTCGTGGTCAATCTGCGGCATGCCTTGTACAGCGCCGCGCTGCAGCCATTCGTTCGTCATCTGCCCGGCCGCTGGCGCGCCCCTCTGGCGTTCTGGCTCACGGACGAGGCCTTCGCCGTGGTGCAGAACCGCTATGCCCGCGACGATGAGTCGCCGTACAAGCATTGGTTCTTTCTCGGCGCCGCGCTGACCATGTACATCAACTGGCAGTTGTCGACACTGGTGGGGGTCGCCTTCGGTCAGGCGGTTCCGGATATCGCCAGCTGGGGGCTGGACTTCGCCATGATCGCCACCTTCATCGGCATCGCGGTGCCGATGATGCGGACGCGCCCGCAGGTGGCCTCGGCGCTGGTGGCTGGCGCGGTGGCCTTGCTGACCTGGGAGCTGCCTTACAAGCTCGGACTGATCGCCGCCGCCATGGCCGGCATCGTCGTCGGCGTCTGGCTCGAACGTCGCGCCGAAGCGGCTGCGCGCATGCAGGGGGCGCTATGACGACCTGGTTGCTGATCTTCGGCATGCTGGCGATCACCTTCGTGATCCGCTACAGCTTTTTCGCCTGGCCCAACCTGCGCTTTCCCCGCGCTATCGAGCAGGGACTGCATTACGTGCCGGTGGCGGTACTGACTGCCATCGTGGTGCCGGGAATGCTGATGCCGGAAGGGCAGTGGGCGTTGCGTCCGGACAATGCCTATCTGCTCGCGGGGCTGTTGGCGATCCTCATAGCCGCGTTTAGCCGCAACCTGCTGGCGACTATCGCCGGCGGACTGCTGAGCTTCTTTCTGCTGCGCTGGGCTTTCGGGCAGTTGCCGATATGAATCAGGAATCGACCGGGGCTAGCTCGACAAGGCGTGTGCCAGCTGGCGGGCCGGCGAATACGCATTCGCAGTTTCGCCTGCTCGGCAAGCGTCGCTTCCTGCCTTTTTTCTGCACGCAGCTGCTCGGTGCATTCAACGACAACGTGTTCAAGCAGGCGTTGATCCTGGCGATTCTGTTCAAGATCGGCACTGGCGCCGACAAGAGTCTGCTGATCAATCTTTGTGCGCTGCTGTTCATCCTGCCGTTCTTTCTGTTCTCCGCGCTGGGTGGCCAGTTCGGCGAGCGCTTCGAGAAGGCCTGGCTGATTCGCCGAATCAAGTTCGCTGAGATCCTGATCATGCTTGTCGGGGCGTTCGGCATGCTGCTCGGCAACCTGCCAGTGTTGCTTGCGGTGCTGTTCTGCATGGGCACCCAGTCGGCGCTGTTTGGTCCGGTCAAATACTCGATCCTGCCGCAGCAGCTCGCCGAGGATGAGCTGGTGGGAGGCAATGCGCTGGTGGAGATGGGAACGTTCCTGGCGATTCTCGGGGGCACCATCGGTGCGGGTGTGTTGATGGCGAGCGAGGGCTACGCCGAGCTGGTGGCGATCAGCGTGGTGCTGATCGCGCTCATCGGTTATCTCGCCAGTCTGGCCATTCCAGCCGGTACGGCAGCGCTGCCGGCCCTGCATATGGATTGGCGCGTGCTGCGTCAGTCATGGCGCATTCTGCGGCTGGGGCTCGGTCAGCAGCGGGCGGTGTCCCGGGCCATGCTGGGCAATTCCTGGTTCTGGTTTCTCGGTGCGACCTACCTGACGCAGATCCCGGCGTTTGCCAAGGACTATCTCGGTGGCGATGAAAGCGTGGTGACGTTGGTCCTGACGCTGTTTTCGGTCGGCATCGCGCTGGGATCGCTGCTTTGCGAGCGGCTGTCGCGGCATCACGTGGAGATCGGCCTGGTCCCGTTCGGAGCCATTGGCCTGAGCCTTTGCGGAGTGCTGCTGTGGTGGCATGCGAGCGGCCACGTGGAGCCTGTGGGTACGGTCGACTGGCTTGCGCTGCTCGGCGAGCCTTCTGCCTGGTGGGTACTGATGGATATCCTCGGGCTGGGGATTTTTGGTGGGCTGTACATCGTCCCGCTGTATGCCCTGATCCAGTCACGCAGTGTGGTTCACGAGCGCTCGCGAGTGGTGGCAGCGAACAACATTCTCAATGCGCTGTTCATGGTCGCGTCGGCGATCATCGCCATTGTCCTGCTGGTGCTGCTGAAGCTCTCGATACCGCAGCTTTTCCTGACTGTTTCGTTGCTCAGCGTGCTGGTCTGCGGGGCGCTGTTCGTCGATGCGCCGGAGTTCATCGAGCGTTTTCTGGTCTGGTCGCTGGGGGAGCGATTGGGCGGGGCGCTGGCGTTGCAGCTGAAGGTGCGTTGAGGGGAGCGGGGCGCCGATCAGCGCCCCGGGCGGGTGTCAGAGGCCCTGGGGGACTTCTTCGCCACCGAACGCCTCGAACAGCGCAGGCAGGAACTCGCGGAAGGTCATCATCATCAGCAGGAAACTGGCGTCCTGCTGGGCAAGGGCGTCTTCGCCACCGTCCTGCTCGGCCTGGTCCTGCAGCAGTTCCTCGAAGCGCAGGCGCTTGATGATCAACTTGTCGTCCAGCACGAAGGACAGCTTGTCCTGCCAGGCCAGCGACAGCTGGGTGACCTGCTTGCCGGCTTCCATATGCTGCTGGATCTCATCGCTGGTCAGGTCCTGGCGCTTGCAGCGCACCACGCCGCCGTCCTCGTGGGTATCGCGCAGCTCGCATTCGTCGAGCACGAAGAAATCGTCTGCGGACTTCTGCGTCTTGACCCAATCGGTCAGGGTGGCGCTTGGCGCGATCTTCACGGTCAGCGGGCGCACCGGCAGCGAGCCGATCGCTTCACGCAGGGTGGACAGCAGGTCCTCGGCCTTCTTCGGGCTGGCCGAGTTCACCAGGATCAGCCCGCGCTCGGCGTCGATTGCGGCGAAGGTGCCGGATTTGCGGATGAAGGCGCGCGGCAGAAAGGCCTGGATGATCTCGTCTTTTATCTGGTCGCGCTCCTTCTTGTAGACCTTGCGCATCTGCTCGGCTTCGATCTCGTCAACCTTTTCCTTCAGCGCATCCTTGACGACGCTGCCCGGAAGAATGCGTTCTTCCTTGCGCGTGGCGATCAGCAGGAAACCCTGGCTGACGTGCACCAGGGGGGCGTCTTCACCCTTACCAAAGGGGGCGACGAAGCCGTAGGTGCTCAGCTCCTGGCTGGCGCAGGGGCGGGCAGGTTTGGCGGCCAGTGCAGCTTCGAGTGTCTCGGCATCTAGAGCGACGTTCTGGGTGAGACGGTAAACGAGCAGGTTACGAAACCACATGGCGGGGTAGATCTCCGGAAAGCAAAGGGGTGCATTATTCCTGCCTGGCCAGTTCAGGCCAACCCTGCGGGATGTTAATGCACGGCGGACGAGAAAAATCGGCTGGTAAATCGAGGGTTTTCCTAAGTCTTTGGAACTTCTGCAATTTTTTTTTCGAAAGGGGGTTGCCAAGGTGCGGAACCCTCTCTAGAATGCGCCCCACTTCGAGAGCAAACGGGTGATTAGCTCAGCTGGGAGAGCATCTGCCTTACAAGCAGAGGGTCGGCGGTTCGATCCCGTCATCACCCACCACTCGAGGTTTAGCGCAGCGGTAGTTCAGTCGGTTAGAATACCGGCCTGTCACGCCGGGGGTCGCGGGTTCGAGTCCCGTCCGCTGCGCCATATTCGCTTCACGGGTCCACTGAACGCCCTGAAGCAACGAAAGAAACGGCCATTATAGGCCGTTTTTTTTTGCCTGAATTTTTGTGGGCTGAAGCTGCGGGTGCCGCTTCTCGCTCGGCTCGATCCTGCTATCGGATTGCTACGCGCGTCCGTTCTTTGCAATCTCTTTACGGTCCTTGCCTTGGGGTGCGGTAGCCAGTGCCGGGATGCGCTGCTAAGCTCGACCATCGGTTTTTAGAATGCCCAACAGCGTATTTAAGGAAACAGCATGAGACTGAGACATCATCGTTTGGCGCCTGCGGTTGCCCTGGTTGGCCTGGTGCTGGCCGGCTGCGACTCGCAGACCAGTGTCAAACTGGACACTCCGGCGCAGAAGGCGTCCTATGGTATCGGCCTGAACATGGGCAAGAGCCTTGCGCAGGAGGGTATGGATGATCTCGACTCCCAGGCTGTTGCGCAGGGTATTGAAGATGCCATCGGCAAGAAGGAGCAGAAGCTCACCGATGAGCAGCTGATGGAGGCTTTCACCTTCCTGCAGACCCGTGCCGAAGAGCGCATGGTTGAGATGAATGCCAAGGCGGTCGAGGCTGGCAAGAAGTTCCTCGAAGACAACGCCAAGCGTGAAGGTGTGAAGACCACCGAATCCGGTCTGCAGTACGAAGTCGTCAAGGCGGCCGAAGGCCGTCAACCGACCGAGAACGACGTGGTGACCGTGCACTACGAGGGCAGCTTGACCGACGGCACCGTCTTCGATAGCTCGATCAAGCGCGGCAGCCCGATCGATCTGCCGGTCGGCGGTGTGATTCCAGGTTGGGTCGAAGGTCTGCAGCTGATGCATGTGGGCGAGAAGTACAAGCTCTACATCCCGAGCGAACTGGCCTACGGTGAGCAAAGCCCGAGCCCGCTGATCCCGGCCAACTCGGTGCTGGTCTTCGATCTCGAGCTGCTGGATATCAAGGGTGGCGAGGCCGAGCAGCCCGCAGCCGAGCAGCCTGCTGAAGCAGCCGAGCAGGAATAAGCGGTTCTCTTCGCTGCAAACGAAAACGCCCCGATCTAGTCGGGGCGTTTTTATATGGGCTTGCGACTGAATCAGTCGTCCATCTGCGACTGCAGGTAGTTTTCCATGCCCACCTTGTCGATCAGGCTCAGCTGCGTCTCCAGCCAGTCGATGTGTTCCTCCTCGGATTCGAGGATGTCTTCCAGTAGCTCGCGACTGCCGTAGTCGCCGACGCTTTCGCAGTATGCGATGGCGACCTTCAGATCCTGCACGCCACCTTGCTCCAGCCTGAGGTCGCACTCGAGCATCTCGCGAGTGTTCTCACCGATCAGCAACTTGCCCAGATCCTGCAGATTCGGCAGGCCTTCCAGGAACAGGATGCGCTTGATCAGCTTGTCCGCATGCTTCATCTCGTCGATGGATTCTTCGTACTCATGCTTGCCGAGCTTGCCGAGACCCCAGTCCTCATACATGCGCGCGTGCAGGAAGTACTGGTTGATGGCTACCAGCTCATTGCCGAGGATCTTGTTGAGGTGCTGAATGACCAGCTTGTCGCCTTTCATGTAGTTAGCCTGCCTGACGCGGTGGGAATGCAAGCAGTCTGGCCACGCTCAGGCGACCTGTCAAACCTAAGTCATTGAATGCTAAAGCTAAACCCTAGCGAGAATAGTTCCGTTCCGCATCCTTCTGAGCAACTTGCTGATTTGCAGGCAAAAAAAAGCCGGGCATGGCCCGGCTTCATGACTTCAGTCTGTCAAGCCTGAACAAAACTGGCAGGGTAGGCGAGGGAGGCCTGGGCACTTTGCACGTTGCTGAGCGTCTCGCGCACGACCTGCTTGGCGACGCAGGCACACTTGCCGCACTGGGTGGCGACGCCGGTCGTTTCCCGTACTTCACGGTAGCTGCAGCAGCCTTCGTAGATGGCATCGCGAATCTGGCCGTCGGTGACACCCTGGCAAAGACAGACGTACATAGAAGCACTACCCGTTGAATTCGTTGACGGTTGGGATGCTAATCAGAATGAGAATAATTGTCAAAGTTCGTTCGTCGCCTCGTGGGATCTCCAGTGCGTGTGGTAGTTGGCGGCAGTAAATGGTAGGCCTGGGCGACAATGTTTGAATGGTCGTGCCGCCCTTCAGCAAGGTACGCATACGCATTGCTTCACGTTTCGTGAAAATTACATGTGATTGCGTTGTGCTTATTACATGTGGTGCTATCTTGGCCGCTATGGAAACGAAATCGTCCGCACATTATCAGCGCCTCTTCCGGCAACGCCTTCGTGATCAGGGGTTGGTGAAGAAGGAAGTTTGGATCCTGCCTGAATATTCAGCGCGGCTTGCGGCGATGGAGAAGAGAATGCGCCAGCCACTTCAGGGGCTGGCTTCATGTGAAATGGAAGAAGGTATGAATATGCCGCAGCTATGGACCGCCCAGGCGTTGCATGACGCTATTGAAACCACTGAACTCTGCAAAAGTGGTCAGATCGCACTCGAGCTGATCGAGGGGGCTGACGCCAGTTTGCGCGTCACTATGCGTGAGTATGGTGATTTGCCGATCTACGTCGCGGTGATTGGCGAGCAAATCATCGTCGAGGCACTGCTCTGGCCGGTTTCGGATGTGCAGGATCCGAACGCATTCAATGAGCAGATATTGCGCACCCACAAGTTGTTTCCGCTTTCGTGCATCGGCATCGAGTCGCTTCCGGATGGTCAGCCTTGCTACACCATGTTCGGTGCATTGAGTTCGGCGTCCACGCTTTCGGATGTGGTGCTGGAGATCGAGTTGCTTGGCGATAACGTGATCAAGGCTACCGAGGCGTACGAAGGCTTTCTCAAGGCCGGCGCTTGAGCTCTAAAGGAGATCTGAGATGAATGTATGGAGCAAGCTGCTCACCGCCCTGCGCGGTGGCGTCAATGAGGCGGGCGAGGCGGTAGTGGATAGCCAAGCGCTGCGTATTCTTGATCAGGAAATTCGCGATGCCGATTCCGAATTGCGCAAAGCCAAAGAGGCATTGGCTGAAATAATGGCCAAGCAGAAGTTGGCTGCTGAGCGTGTCAACAGGGCAGCTAAAGCGATCAGCGAATACGAGCAATATGCGTTGAAAGCGCTCGAGGCCGGTGATGAGCCGTTGGCCAAGGAAGTGGCCGCAAAGATTGCCAATCTTGAGGCTGAGCAGATCGCCGAGCGCGAACAGGCCGAAAATTACGCTGAGAGCGTGGCGCAACTGCGCAAGGCCGTCAGTCAGGCGGAAGCACATATCAAGCGGCTCAAGCAGCAGGTTGATACGGTCAAGGCTACGGAGAGTGTGCAAAAGGCGCAGATGGCCGTCGCTAAGCGCTACGGTGGTTCCCAGGCCAAATTGCACACCGCGGTTGAGTCGCTCGAGCGGATCAAGCAGCAACAGGCCGAGCGCGCAGCGAAGATGGAGGCAACGGCCGAGCTGGCAGAAGCGTCCCACGTCGACGAATCACTTGACGCCAAATTGCGCGCCGCGGGGATCGTTGCCGACGATGCCAGTGCAGACAGCGTGCTCGCGCGCCTGAAGGACAAGGCCAAGGGCTGACCCCGACGCCGGTGGAGCCCGTCTCGCGGAGTTGGCGGGGCAGGCGCCACAACACAAGGAAGTGATCCATGGATTTGTTCATACAGACTGCTTTGAGCTTTCCGGTGGTGCTACTCAGCTTCGTGCTAGGTATAGCCATTCTGTACTGGTGCGTGGCAGCGCTCGGCATGATCGACGTGGACGTACTCGACGTCGAGATGGAGTCTTCTCTCGAAGATACGTCGTTTCAGCCGGAAGGCCTGGCTGGCCTGTTGCTCAAATTCGGTCTATCCGGGGTTCCAGTCACGCTGGTGCTGACCCTGCTGTTCTTCTTTTCCTGGCTGTTCTGTTATTTCGCTCAGCTGCTGGTGCTGCGTCTCCTGCCGCTCGGCATTTTGCGTTACCCACTTGGCCTGGTGCTGACTGTGGTTGCACTGCTGCTTGCGGTGCCGATTTGCGGCGCGCTGGTCCGTCCACTTCGCCCGCTGTTTCTGAAGCTTCACGCACCCACTCATCGTTCGTTGCTCGGTCAGGTAGCTGTCGTGCGCAGCGGTACAGTGACGTCGAGTTTTGGCGAGGCCACGCTGGAAGATGGCGGTGCAGGGCTGATCCTGCGTGTCAGGGCGGAGGAGCAGGGCGGGTTCAAACGCGGTGACCGCGTGGTTTTGCTGGAGTACCTGGAGGCCGAGAATGCCTATCGGGTCATTACCGAAAGTGAATTCAAGGGCGTCTAGCCCGCTTTTTAAAAGGAGTTGATGTAATGAGCCTCGAACTGGTGATGCCTTTCCTGATTGGATTGGGCGTGTTCTTCCTCTTGATCATGGGCTTTTTTGTCCTGTTCAAAGCTTTCTATATAAAAGTCCCGCAAGGCACGGCGCTGATCGTCAACGACATGTCGTCAATGCCCAAGGTCCACTTCACTGGCGCCCTGGTCTATCCGGTGATCTACAAAAAGGAGTTCATGAAGATCTCCTTGCTGACGCTTGAAGTCGATCGCCGCGGTAAGGATGGTTTGATCTGTCAGGACAACCTGCGTGCCGATATCACCGTCGCCTTTTATCTACGGGTAAATGAGACCCAGCAGGATGTGCTGAAGGTAGCCAAGGCGATCGGCGTGGATCGTGCCTCCGATCGTGCAGCGGTTAATGAGCTGTTCAATGCCAAGTTCTCCGAAGCATTGAAGACCGTGGGTAAGCGCTTCGATTTCGTCCAGCTGTTCGAAGAACGCCAGAGCTTTCGTGACCGTATCGTTGAAGTGATCGGCAACGATCTGAATGGTTACGTCCTTGAAGACGTCGCGATCGATTACCTGGAGCAAACGCCCAAAAGCTCCCTGGACCCAAACAACATTCTCGATGCTGAAGGTATTCGCAAGATCACCCAGCTGACGGCTGCGCAGAACATCATCACCAACGACTTCGAGCGCAACGAAGAGTTGGCTATCAAGAAGAAGAACGTCGAAACCCGTGAGGCTACTTTGGCGCTCGAGCGTCAGGAGGCTGATGCGGTTGCTAGGCAGAAGCGAGAGATCGAGACCATTCGTGCGCGTGAGCATGCTGAAACGCTCAAGGTGCAGGAAGAGGAGCGGTTGAAGGCCGAGCAGGCCCGCATTCAAACCCAGCAGGAGCTGGATATCCGCGCCGAGAACCACCAGCGTGAAGTCGAAGTGGCGCAGCAGAACCGCCAGCGTGCGGTGGTCATCGAAGTCGAGAAAGTGACGCGTGCCAAGGATCTGGAGATCGTGGCTCGCGAGCGTGAAGTCGAACTGCAGCGAATCGAAAAGGAAAAGGCGCTGGAAGAAGAGCGCAAGAATATTGCTTCAGTTATTCGTGAGCGCGTTGCGGTCGAGAAAACCGTTGCCCAGGAAGAGGAACGCATCAAGGAAGTCCGCGAGGTCTCCGAGGCCGAGCGAATGAAGCAGGTCGTGGTGCTCAATGCCCAGGCCGAGGCAGAACAGGAGCTGGTGCGTCAGGTCAAGCAGGCCGAGGCGGACGAAACACGCTCCAAGCACAAGGCTGTGGAAATCAATACGCTGGCGCAGGCCGAACTGGAGGCAGCTGCCAAGCAGGCAGAAGCGAAGAAGAAGCTTGCCGAAGGCGTCGAAGCCGAGCGTGCAGCACCGGGCCTCGCTGATGCGCGCGTGCGTGAAGTCACCGCGGCAGCGAAAGAGAAGGAAGGGCTGGCCGAAGCACGCGTGCAGGCAGAGCAACTGATCGCAGCTGCCAAAGGCGAGCAGGAGAAGGGTCTGGCCGAGGCACGGGTGATTGAGGCCAAAGCAGGCGCCAAGGAGAAGGACGGTCTGGCCGAGGCCAAGGTGCTGGAAGAAAAACTCACTGCTCAGGCCCGCGGCGAGGAGCAGTTGGGCAGTGCCAAGGCCAAGGCGGCCCAGGATCTGGGTATGGCCGAGGCGCACGTGCTCTTGGAACGTCTGAACGCCGAGGCCGAAGGCTTGGGCAAAAAGTTCGGTGCGCTGGACTCGCTCAGCGACGGTGCCCGTCAACACGAAGAGTTCCGCATGCAGCTGGAGAAGAGCTTCGAAGAGGCGATGGCCTCGATCGCGGCAAACAAGGACATCGCCAAGGACCAGGCAGAGGTGCTGTCGGCGGCGCTGTCGAAAGCCAAGATCGAAATCGTCGGAGGCGAAGGCGACTTCTTCAATTCGTTCGCCAAGTCGTTGTCGGTGGGCAAGGCGATCGAAGGTGTGGTTGGCAAGAGTCCGGTAGTTCAGGACGTGCTGGCGCGCCTGCTCAATGGCCGCGCGGCTGAAGCCAAACCGATGCGCGCTGACGCCAGCGAAGTTTGATGATCCCAGGGCGCCTGCATCTGAAAGCAGAGTGCCCGTTCTGGCTCACCTGATGAGCCGCTGCAGCAAGGAGTGTTTATGTCTGAACCAAGGGATTATCTGGAAATGTCCTTCCGCTCGATTCAGTGCTTTGCCAATGATGGCCGCCTGGACGTGGACGAGCTCGGTGCTCTGCTGGACATCGCCGAGCGCGACGGTGATATCGATGAAAACGAAGCTCGTGTGCTGACAAAGATCATCGAACGCATCCGGCCCGAGGAAATCGACTAGCCAATGCGCGACAAGATCGCCGAGGTGGCCAAGAAAATCGGAGCTTGAGGCATCCTCCAGATCACCAGCCATTCGGCGTTCCCCGCTACTTAGTGCAGCCCCGTGCGACCGGGGCTCGTTGCTTGCAGACCGCATAGATTCAAGGAAGACTCATGATGTCGGACGTCCAAGCCGAAAATACCCAGGACATTCTCGATGAAGCCGTCGCGCAAGGCGGTGCTTACGAGGTGCTGCACAAGCGACTGCAGGAGCAGGGATTACGTCTTCGGCATATCACCGAGAGCTTGAACGAAGAGCGCCTGGAGGCCTTCGGCAGCAGCCGAATGGAGGTGGTGGGGCGAGTCCGTATCCGTACCGAGAATAACTGCACTGCACGTGACATCGCCCAGGTCGGCGACAGCTTGCTGTTTGGCTACAACGTTTTTCTCGGGCTCAAGAAAGAAACCCGTGTCGAGGACGTATTTTCGCTCTATCGATTGAGCGAGCAGGCCGAGGGCTACGAAGCCCAAGCCGTGTCGCTTGAGGGCAGCTTTCTTGCCCAGAGCAGCTTCGTAAACGACTTCAACGAGCTGTACACCTACTACAAAAACACCCGCTTGCTGCAGCTGATAGTGCGTGACGGCAAGCTGCTGGCCAGCTTCCAGATTGGCGAGCGGGTCACGGACATTCGAGTATTCCGTTGGTCGATTTCCAATGACGGCAAGGATGTCCGATACATCGACAACCGTGGCGAGCGCGATATCGCGTTGCCGGCACCATTCGATTTCGAATGGCAGAAGACTTCTCGTGAGATGGTGGTCAATGGCCGACATCCACATCTGAATATCCTCGACACATTGTTCGTCGAGACCATTGGCGGCGACCTGACCGTCAAGGTCGAAAACAACACCGACGATGGCCTTGGCATCTACCGCGAGGCGGTGCTGGACAAGACCCAGTCCCTCGACGATGCACAGATCGAATACGCCAGGCTCGGTAGCCTGATCCTGCTTAAGGTGCTGCCGTATCGGGAAGAGCAGTGGCGCTATCTGGTCTTCAACAGCCTGACGCGCACGGTTGAGCGCCTTGATGCAATTGGGCTCGCCTGCGTTCAGTTGCCAGAAGACCATGGAATCATCTTTCCTGGCGGTTACTACCTGCAGAACGGAGAGTCGAAGGCATTCGAGCAGTCGATGGACGGCATGCGCTTCAAGCGCGCGGTGCGCTCGCCTAACGGTGAGGATGTGCAGTACATCTTCTACCATCCGGAAGAAGGGCGATCGGCGTTATTTACCTACAACATGATCGACCGCCAACTACAGAATCCGATCTTCGGTCATGGCTATGCCCGGCTCGAAGACGGGCGCATGGTGATCTTTTCCGCCGAAGGCAGTGAGCCCACACGCATCCACCCGATGCAGATCTGGCAGACGCCATTCTGTACCGATGACTTCGCCGCACGGCAGCCTGCGCGCAGCGGGTTTTTCGGACGCATCGGCAACGCCGAGTTGGTGCGCGGCGTATCCGACCTGTTCAACCTGAGTCGCGAGATCGATGCGCCGCAGATATCGGTGCAGCGTTATACCCAGCTCTGCCAGAACACCCGCCGTCTGTTCGATGCCTACCATTGGCTGGGCGATGCCCAGTGCCAGGGGCTTGCCCTGCTGCTGCGCGAGATTGCAGCGACCGGCGAGCTGGTACTCGATGAGTTCGAGAAGGTCGAGAGCATTCGTCAGCAATCGAGCCGTGCGATGGCCGAAGCCCAGACCCGCCAGAAGGCATTGCTCTCAGGGTTGTTGACAGACAGCTGGGACAGGGTGCAGCAGTTCGTCGAAGCGCTTAACGCGATCAACTCACAGCGCGGCCAGCTACTGACCATTCGTGACTACCGTTATATCGATGTCTCTCGCATCGATGCCATGGAGGCCGAACTGCTCGAAGCACAGGAGCGGGCCAGCTTGGCGACTTCGAGGTTCCTGGCCAGCGATGCGGCGCTCGAACCTTATCTGGTTGAACTCAGTGAGCTTGATGCGACCGCACAGAAGGCGGACACCGTCACTCAGCTCAATGAGCCCCTTGCCGGCATGCAGCAGATGGCTGCAGGTCTGGATATGCTCTCAGGTCTGATGGCGTCGTTGTCGATCGATGATGCCACCGAGCGCACCCGCATCGTCGAGTCGATCTCGGAAGTGTATGCCCGCCTCAACCAGGCCAAGGCGCGAGCCGAGCAGCGCCGCAAGGGGCTCGGTTCGGCGGAAACCGTGGCCCAGTTTGGTGCTCAGTTCAAACTGTTCAGCCAGGGCATCACCAACGCTTTGGCCCAGGCATCGGACCCGGAGCGCTGCGACGAGCAGCTCTCACGTCTGCTGGTGCAGCTCGAGGAGCTTGAAAGCCAGTTCGGTGATCACGAACAGTTCCTCGGCGACATCCTGAGCAAGCGTGAGGAGTTGCTGGAGACCTTCGAGGCGCACAAGCAGAGCCTGCTTGATGACCGCCAGCGCCGCGCCCAGGGCGTGCTCGATGCTGCGTCGCGCATTCTCGACAGCCTCGGTCGCCGTACTGCCCGGCTGAACCAGACCGAGGAGCTCAACGCCTTCTTTGCCGCCGACCCGCTAATCCTCAAACTGCGTGAGATGGTGGGGCGCCTGCGCGACCTCAAGGACAGCGTCAAGGCAGACGATGTGGAGGCGCGCCTGAAGAGCGCCCGCGACCAGGCGGTGCGGGCGATGCGCGACAAGAGCGAGCTGTTCGAGGCCGGTGGCAACGTCATCCGACTGGGCCCGCGCCACCGCTTTAGCGTCAACACGCAGGAGTTGGATCTGACCCTGCTGACCCGTGGTGATCAGCTCTATCTGCACCTGACCGGGACCGACTTTCTCGAGCCGTTGCGTGATTCCGAACTCGAAGCGTTACGCGAATTCTGGCAGGTGTCGCTGGAGTCGGAATCGGAGGCGTTGTACCGCGCCGAGTACCTGGCCAGCGAAGTGCTCGCCGCGGCGGATGCCGGACAAGATGGCATGGATATCAATAGCCTAAAGCAGCTACTCGCCGACCGTGAGGCGCTGACCAGACGCATTCGAGACTTTGCCGCCCCTCGTTATCGGGAAGGTTACGAAAAGGGTATCCACGATCACGACGCGGCGCTGATCCTGGCGCGCCTGCTACCGCTTCGCGACAGCGCAGGGCTGCTTAGCCATACGCCGATGGCGCGAGGCACTGGCTGTTTTTTCTGGAACAGTGTTGAGGGTCAGGCCATTGCATTGGAGTGGCCGGAGCGCGCCCGCACCAGTCGGCATATTCAGCAGCTCTTTGGTCGCCGGGATGGGATCGATCAGCTTGAGGCGGAAATCGCTTCGGCGATTGAGCGGTTCGCGACCGATGAAGGCATAACGCTGCGGTCCGGGCTGCCTCTAGACGCGGCGCGCTATCTGGTCCAGGAGCTGGCTGGCGAACGCATCGAATTCGTCTTCAGCAAATACGCGCGCCAACTGCTCGGCTCGCTGCAGGCAAAGCTGGAAGCGGCACGTGTCTGGGATGGCTATGTGCAGACATTGGAGCGACTTCAGGGTCGCCCAGCAGCACGGTGGGCGCTGGTGGACAATTGGTTGCAAGGACTCTGCGATCAGGGCGAGCTGTCCGACCTTGCTCGCTACATCCCCGAGGCAGTGGCGCTGGCTCTTTTGCCGGAGGGGCAGAGCAGGCGAGTCACTGAAGTGGATCTGCGCTTTGCTGTTGAAGAGCTGATGGGTGACCACCCACGCATTGAAGGCCAGCAGCTGATGCTGTCGCTGGATGACTATTTCGAGCGGCTCGAGAACCATCGCCGCCGCTTCCTGCCACAACTTCGGCGTTACCAGGCCTTGCGTCAGGATGTGATCGGTCGCGAGCGTGAGGCGCTGCGCCTTGGCGAGTTCAAGCCCCGGCCGCTAAGTTCTTTTGTGCGCAACAAGCTGATCAACGACGTTTATCTGGGGTTCATTGGCGACAACCTCGCCAAGCAGATGGGTACTGCGGGAGAGAACAAGCGCACCGATTTGATGGGGCTTTTGATGCTCATCTCGCCGCCTGGCTACGGCAAGACAACCCTGATGGAATATGTCGCCCATCGATTGGGGCTGATCTTCATGAAGATCAATGGCCCGGCGTTGGGCCACGAGGTTCGTTCGGTGGACCCTGCGCAAGCGCCCGATGCCACTTCGCGCCAGGAGCTGGAGAAGCTCAATCTGGCTCTTGAGATGGGAAACAACGTGATGCTGTATGTCGATGACATCCAGCACACCCATCCAGAATTCCTGCAGAAATTCATCTCGCTTTGCGACGGTACACGTCGTATCGAAGGCGTCTGGAAGGGCAAGACCAAAACCTATGACATGCGCGGCAAGAAGTTCTGCGTAATCATGTCCGGCAACCCCTATACCGAATCCGGTGACGTCTTCAAAATCCCTGACATGCTTGCCAACCGTGCGGATATCTACAACCTCGGCGACACGCTTGGAGGCATGCAGGAAGCCTTCAGCCTCAGCTATATCGAGAATGCGTTGACCTCCAATCCGATCCTTGCGCCGCTGGCTACCCGCGACATGGCCGATGTCTATCGGCTGGTCGACAAGGCCCAGGGCAAGCCGTTCTCCGCCAATGAGCTGTCGTACAGCTACAGCGCCGCCGAGATCAACGAGATCACCGCTACGCTTGAACGCTTGATGCAGGTGCGCGATGTCGTAGGCAGGGTCAACCAGCAGTACATCGTCAGCGCCGCGCAGGCCGACCAGTACCGTAGCGAGCCGCCGTTCAAGTTGCAGGGCAGTTACCGCAACATGAACAAGATGGCTGAGAAGATCAGTTCGGTGATGAACCAGGCAGAGCTGTTGCAGCTGATCGCCGACCATTACCAGGGTGAAGCGCAGTTGCTCACCACTGGTGCCGAGGAAAACCTGCTCAAGCTCGCTGAGCTGCGCGGCAATATGACGGACGCTCAGGCCGAGCGTTGGGCGCAGATCAAGCGTGACTTCATGCGCAACAAGGCCATGGGCGGCAGTGACACTGATGTCGGGGGCCGCGTAGTCGCGCAGCTCAACGATCTGGTCGAAAGCGTGCGCGGGCTGAGCACGGGCAAGTCCGACCGTGATGAGGCGCGTATTCCCTGGGAGCAACTGATTAGCGGGCTGGATAATCTTGGTCGGCTAAGACCGCAGGTAGAAGTTGTCGCACCGCCTCAGCCAGCCGTACAGAAGCTGCTGGAGAATCTGGCCGACAGCTTGCAGAACAGTTTTCTGCCGCTGATCAAAACCATGGATAAGAAGATCGATATCGACTTGCGTACCCACCATCGGATGCTGGAGATATCCGCTCAACTGCGTGAGCTTGGCGAACATCTCGGCCAGGAGCAACGCAACGTCGAACCCTACGATGGAATGTCTTGAAGCGAGCGCTCGGTGAGCTGCGCTTTCTGGCCGTGTTGGCCGGCGGCATGGTGCTTGTGCAGCTCGCCAACAGCTTTACCGGCGGTGCGCTGAATGTATGGGGGTTGGTGCCACGTCAGGTGCAGGCGCTGCCTGGCATTCTGATCGCGCCCTGGCTGCACGGCGGCTGGGCGCACCTGCTGAGCAACCTCAGCGGCCTCATGATTCTTGGGTCACTGGTGTTGCTGCGCTCGCGGCGCGATTTCGTACTGGCAAGCCTCTTCATCATCGTCGGCAGCGGCGTGCTGGTGTGGTGCTTTGGGCGTATCGGCGTGCACATCGGTGCAAGCGGCTGGTTGTTCGGCTTTTGGGGGTTATTGCTGGCCCGCGCCTGGCTCGATCGCAGTCTGCTTGACCTGGCGCTCGCTGGGCTTGTCTTCATGTTTTATGGCGGCTGGCTGTTCGGGCTATTGCCGCGTGACGGAGTTTCCTTCGAATACCATCTGGCCGGTGCGTCGTGCGGCGTGCTTTACGCTGTGCTGTCGCGTAACCGGCGCCTCTGACAAAAAGGACTTTGTGTGGATTTCAATCGACTTGACCAACAATTGCGCGACAGCTTGGCCGATCTGCGCCTGAGCAACGAAGAGCGCGACGAGTTGCGCCAGCTGGGCAGCGAGCTGACAGTTGACCAGATACGCTTCCTGCGTAATCGGGCTTTCGCCTTGGTGCGCGAGCTTAGCCGTGAGCCGGCGAACGTTGAGCCTGCGCTTAAATGGCTGGAGCAGGTGATCAAGACGCTCGACTCCTGCTCCACTCCAGTCAGGGTAGAGCAGGCCAGCGCACATTTCAGTCCGGGCGAGAGCTGCCGTCGCAAGATTCGCGACCTCTGCCGGCAGGCGCGCAAGAGCGTGGATATCTGTGTTTACACCATCTCCGATGATCAACTCAGTGAGGAGATTCTGGCGTGCCACCTACGTGGCGTAACTGTGCGGGTAATCAGCGACAACGAGAAACAGTATGACGCGGGCAGCGACATCCAGTGGTTGCGCGATAAGGGCGTGCCGTTGCGTATCGACTCTGGCCCATATCACATGCATCACAAGTTCGCGCTATTTGACGGGCGCCTGCTCCTCAACGGCAGTTTCAACTGGACCCGTAGCGCGACCACCAGCAATGAAGAAAATCTGCTGGTGATCGATCATCCACAATTGCTGGCCGATTACGCGCGCGAATTCGAGGCGCTCTGGTCGCGTTACGCGGAGAATTGTTAATCGCTAAAGTTGGTGAGCTTCTTCAAGCCGCGTTGGGCTGCCGCCAGAAATCGTCGCTGAACACCTTGTCGAGTAAGCGATGCTTGAGCGTGCGGCTTTCATCGGTAGCTGCGGCGTCGAGTTTCTTCAGCAGGCGCTGAGGCCCGTTGCGTGGGTCGAAGAGGTCTCGATAGCCAAGGCCATCGACCGCGTGGGCGAGTAGGTCCTGTTCGAGTAATGCGTCGATCCAGTCCGACGGATAGCTGATTTCTCCAGGTATTCGTCGGATTAGATCCACCGCTTTATCGACATCTCCCAGACGCAAGTATGCGATGGCTAGATCATCGAGCAGCAAGGCCATGTCGAACGCTTCGATTTCCTCTGGGGCGTTGTCGGTGACCAGCGTGTCCCGCACATTGTCTAGCAGGCTTCGCGCATCTGCCGGCCGATCCAGGCGCTGTAGCAGAAGGGCGTGGCGTGTGTCAGTGAATGCACGGTCGAAGAGAGGCTGACGTTCTGCCAAGCGCTGAATCTGTTCCAGAGCGCGGCGAATTTCGTAACTGGTGCGTTGGCGCTCCGGTAGGCGGCTTTGTAATGTCAGGCGTGCGTTCAGAACCTGCAGCCGTAGGTGATCGCGATCGGTGTCCTCTGGTAGGTACTCGATCCAGCGCTCGGCCTGGCCAAGCATCGAGGTGGCTAAGTCTGGCTGGCTTTGCTCATAAACAGACCATAGCGACAAGTACAGGCTGATGCGCTGTGTTTCGTGCCTGGACAAGCGCTGTAAATCCCGCTCGGCTTCAGACACGGCGCCCTGGTCAATCCACCATTGGGCCAGTCTCAGTAGTAAGGCGTCATGCACGCCATCTTCGACCTCCTCCAGCAACGCCTCGGCCTCGCGAAGCTGGCGATGTCGCAGCATGGCGTCGAGCAATTGATCGTAATGTTCGTCGCGCCAGTTCGCATCCAGTCGCTGAATCTGCTGCTGGGCTTGAGCGAGCCAGCCGGCTTCTATCATGGGGGTGATGAAGGGATTGTCGCGTTGCAGCGAAAGCGAATCGGAGAGTTCCAGAAGCTGTTGGAGATCGCCAAGAGAAGCCAACTCCCGCGCAAAAATTTCCAACCCGACAATGTCTTCAGCCGGAACGGTCTGCTGCAGTGCCCAGAACTGCGCGAGGCTATGTCGTGCGGCATCCTCTTTGCCGCTCTGGCGTTGCAGGCGCGCAAGGCCCAGCCACTGCTGTGCGCTCAGGTTGGATGTGGTGGCGAACGTTTCGAGCTCGCTATTGGCTGTGTCCTGATCGGCCTCGGCAAGCAACAATGGGATGCGTAGCAGCGGATCGCTAGGGCGCTTATCGCCAGTGCGCTTTAGCAGCTCCAGTGCCCTTTCGGCTTCACCTGCGTCGATCAGCTGGTAAAGCATCTTGGCTAGCGCTTCGCGGCGATGGTGCGCGTCGAGGTACGAATATAGCCCCAGCGCTTCTTCCTCACGGTTCAGCTCGAGCAGGGTCGCGCACAGCGATGCATTGGCCACCTGCCAGGCATCGCCCTGTAGCCGTGCAGCCAAATCAATGGCCATTTCGGGGGCCAAAATGCGTAGGGTCGAGATGCGATTGATCCACACCACCTCCTCAAGGGTGAGGCGGGCTGAGCTATCGGCAACGGGAATCCGATGTGGCTTCGGGTCAGCGCCAGTGATGGCGATAATCAAGAAAACCCCGATGAGTACCACCAGTACGACGACAAATGCTTCCATGAGAATCCATTCTCTCTGCTTCTTAAAAGACCCGTGGCAGGCCAGGCGGCGCTTTATAAGGGCCGGGCAGGGAAGGGCGCAATGATGGGGCATGACAAATGCCAACCTGGTCTCTCTCGGGCTCACGGCGCCATAATTCTGTAGACTCTTCGCCTTTCGTTCGCCGGATGCCCGCCATGGCGCTGCAAGCCACCCCCTACAAAGTTGAAATCAATCTCACCGATCTCGATCGTCATGTTTATCAAGATCTGCGCTTCACCGTGGCTCGTCATCCATCGGAGACTGAAGAGCGCATGGTCGCGCGGCTGATTGCTTATGTGCTCTGGTACGGCGAGCAGTTGGCCTTTGGCCGCGGGCTGTCGGATGTGGATGAGCCTGCACTGTGGGAAAAGAGTCTGGATGATCGCGTGCTGCACTGGATCGAGGTCGGCCAGCCTGACGCTGAGCGGATTACCTGGTGTTCGCGCCGCGCCGAACGTTTCAGCCTGGTGGCCTATGGCAACCTGCGGGTCTGGCAGACCAAGGTGCTCGATAATGTACGCAGCCTGAAGAAAATCAACGTTGTAGCGGTGGGGCAGGAGGCGCTCGAGTCAGTCTCGCGTGATCTGCCGCGGTCGATCAGCTGGAGCGTAATGATCAGCGAAGGGTCGATGTTCATCACCGATGAGCGCGGCCAGCATGAGATACCCCTGGAATGGTTGATCGGCGAACGCGGGTGAGGCGCTCGCCGATAAGTCCCGCAGGGCGCGGCGATTACTTGATCAAGACTGCCAGAACTGCACGAACGCATTGAACGACATCACCACCCCAACCGCCGTAGCCAGCATGGCCAATATGCCGAACATCAGCATCCAAGTGGGGTGACGGTAGCCGTCGCCGACGATGTTCGATTTGCGCGATGCGAGCAATATGCAGCCCAGCGCCAGCGGTAGCACCAGGGCATTCAGTGTGCCCGCCACCACCAGAACCTTCACGGGCTGGCCGACCAGGCTGTAGATGAGCGTCGAGCAGGCAATAAAGGCGATTACGACTCGCTGGTTATGCCGGCGAATGCTGTCATGCAGCGAGTACATGAAGGTCACACTGGTATAAGCGGCGCCGATCACCGATGAAACCGAAGCGGCCAGTAGCACTACGCCAAAAATCTTGTAGCCGATGGTGCCCATCGAATGGGAGAACACCGATGCAGCGGGGTTGCTCGGGTCGAGAGTCAGGCCCTGGCTGACGACACCGAGGGCTGCGAGGAACAGGCAGATGCGCACGACGCCAGTGGTAGCGATACCGATCACGGCCGCGCGGGTTACCAGCCTGACATTCTCTACACCGGTGATGCCGGCCTCTACCAGGCGATGGCCACCGGAAAACGATATGTAGCCGCCGACCGTGCCGCCCACCAATGTCACGATCGGCAGCAGCAGGATCAATGGGTCGTCCGGATTGAAGCTGCGACTCATCGCTTCGAGCAGTGGTGGATTCGACTGCAGCATGGCGTAGCCGATCATGCACAGCATCACCAGGCCAAGGACTTGCATCACCGAGTCCATCACGCCCTTGGCGTTGCGCAGCAGGAAGATGCCGATGATCAGCACGGCGGCGATCAACGAGCCGATTATCGGCGGGATACCGAAGATCACATTCATCGCCAGGCCGGCGCCACCGATGTTGCCGATGTTGAAGGCAATGCCGCCAAGCACGATGAAGGCGGATATCAGATGGCCGACGCCGGGTATCACGCGGTTGGCGACGTCCTGGCCGCGCAGGTTGGCAACGGTGATCACCCGCCAGATATTAAGCTGGGCACCGATGTCGATGAGCAAAGAGATCAGGATCGCGAAGGCGAAACTCGCCAGATACTTCTCGGTGAACAGCGACGTTTGGGTCAGAAACGCGGGTCCGATGGACGAAGTCGCCATGATGAAAATGGCGCCGCGCAGGACGTTGCGCTGGGCGGGAGTGCCGCGTTCGGCTTGTGTGGCTTGCATTGGATACCTTCTTTTTCTTGGCGTTGGGGCAGGTAGAAATGCGCCCGGGTCATACCCGGCAATGTTGTTCTTGTTGGAATAACTGGCTGCTGGTCAGCGGCTCCTTATGAGCGACTACCGCCACTGGGCGAGCAGTTCGCGGTGCGCGCGTTGCGCGGCCTCCAGTGAAATCGGTTTGAGCCTGAGCGAGGTGCCTGGCAGGCACTGCGCCAGCTGGGCCACCGCCGCAGGTGTCAGCGCGCCGAGGCGTGGATAGCCGCCGATTGTCTGGCGGTCGTTGAGCAGGATGATCGGCTGCCCGTCGGCCGGAACCTGGATCGCCCCCAGCGGCACGCCTTCGGAAATCATGGATGAGCGCGTGCTGTGAAGCGTTGGGCCGAGCAAGCGCACGCCCATGCGGTCGGCTCGTTGATCGACTGTCCAGTCGCTGTTGAAGGCATCGAACAGGCTCTGGCCGCTGAAATCACCAATCTGCGCGCCGAGCACGACCGCCAGGGTCGGGCTCGGTAGTGGGGTGACGGTTGGCACTGGCAGCTCTCGGCGAGCAGCAGAAACACCACTGAGCCAGTGCAAGCGGCCGCCCTCGGCCAGCGCTTGGCCGTCACCGGCCAAGCCGCCGAGTTGCTCGCGCCGGACCGTGGCGCAGCTCCCCAATACCGGTGTCGCCTGAAAGCCGCCTGGCGCAGCGAGATAGGCGCGAACGCCTCGCTTTGGGTGCGTGAAGGTAAGCAGTTGGCCCTTACGGACCTCGAAGCTACGCCCCGGTGCGATGGCTTCGTCATCGAGCGCGGCGCCGAGATCGGCACCGCAGATCGCCAGGCAGGTATCGGTTTGCGCGCGAAGGCTGAAATTCCCCAGCGTGATTTCCACCGTAGCGGCCTGCACAGGATTTCCAAGCAGCCAGTTGGCCCAGCTGTGGGAAATCCAGTCCACCGGGCCGCCCTGGGTAACGCCGAGGTGGCGGACGCCCATACGGCCGCCGTCCTGCAAGCTGGCCAATGCGCCGGCGCGTTCGATAAGCAGACTCATACGGCAGTCTCCTGAAAAGGGCTGTCGTTGCCGCCCAAGCGGATGAATTCGGCGCGCTCGATGGGCACGAAGCGCACCCGGTCGCCTGGCTGCCAGAGGCTGTAGCCGTCGGGCTCGCGGTCGAACAGACGAACCGGGCTGCGCCCGATCAGATTCCAGCCACCCGGCGATACCAGCGGATATATGGCGGTCTGCCGATCGGCGATGCCCAGGCTTCCGGCCGGCACCTGCTTGCGTGGTGTGGCCAGGCGCGGGCTGGCCAAACGCTCATCGACCAGCCCGAGAAAGGCGAAGCCGGGTGCGAAGCCGAGGGCGAAGACCTGATAGATGTGTGCGCTGTGTTGCTCGATCACGCCGGCTACACCGAGCCCGCTGCGCTTGCCTAGCGCTCGTAGCTCGGGGCCGACGCTGGCGTCGTACCACACTGGGATTGCATGCTGGCGCGCAGTTTCGGCGGCGGCGGGCTGCAGACCCTCGAGCGCTTGGTGAAGGTGCTGGCGAGCCTGCAGGTCGTCCAGTTGGATCAGGTCGTAATGCACCAGCAGGGTGGTGTAGGAAGGCACCAGATCGATCAGTGCCGTGCCGAAGGCGTCGCGCACCCGCTGACTGGCGGCAAGCATCCAGGGCATGTTGCCTTCGTCGATCTGATCGAACAGGCGCAACAACAGGCTGTCGACGCCCACCACTTCGATCCGCGGCTTCATGCGGGAAGCGCTTGCAGCGCGTGGCGGATGCGCTGGACGGCGGCTATGGAACCGGCGTTGTCGCCATGCACGCAGAGGGTATCGGCCTGCAGAATCAGCGCGCTGTCATCGCTCGCGATCAGCGCCTCGCCCTTGGCCAGGCGCAGGGCCTGGTCGGTCACGGTTTCTGCATCGTGGTGGACGGCGCCTGGCAGGCTGCGCGAAACAAGCATGCCGGCGGCGTCATAGGCGCGGTCGGCGAACACCTCGAACCACAGGGTGATGCCCATTTCCTCTGCCAGTGCTTGGCTTGCGCTGTTGTCGCGGGTGGACATCAGCATCAGCGGCAGGTTGGCGCTGTAGGCCTTGATGGCGCTCATCACTGCGCGCAGCAGTTCGGGCTGGCGCATCATGTCGTTGTACAGCGCCCCGTGCGGTTTGACGTAGCGAACCTGCGTGCCTTCAGCGCGGCAGATGCCGTCGAGTGCGCCGATCTGATAGAGCAGCATGTTCTCCACTTCGGCCGGGCTGCAGGCCATGGAGCGCCGGCCGAAGCCGACCAGATCCGGATAGGCCGGATGGGCGCCGATGCGCACATCATGCTTGCGTGCCAACGCCACTGTGCGCCGCATGATCTGCGGATCGGACGCATGGAAGCCGCAGGCGACATTGGCGCAATCGATGAACGGCATCACCTCGGCATCCAGGCCCATGGTCCAGGCGCCGAAGCTTTCCCCTATATCGCAATTGAGTAAGAGACGACTCACGATGGCTGCTCCTTTCGAAATGGACTGGTGCGTTTGCGGCGGCGTTGAGGGTCGATACACTGATAAAGTATTGATAAATTATCAACGTATTTCTGCCGTTGGGCGTCTGAAGTGCCTGAGCGGACATTGCTGTATCCTTGCCCGCCCCATCGATACGAACGGCGCTGCCGCTTCATCAATCAGGAACTCAAGATGGTTGACGCCAAAAGCCCCCGCCCGTTGCGATCTTCGATCGTCGCTTCGGCGCACCTCGCCGAGCAGTCCCAGGAACTGTCTGAACTGGAGTACGGCATCATCGTCGCCAGCGCCGCGCTGATGCGCTGGATGGAGCGTTGCATGCAGGCCTGCGGCACGGTGGAGATGAACGCGCTGGACGTCATGGTGCTGCACAATCTCACCAGCCGTGGCCGCGCCAAGCGACAGGCGGATATCTGCCTGCTGCTCAATGTGGAAGACACCCACACCGTGACTTACGCGCTGAAGAAGCTGAGCAAGCTCGGCCTGGTGGAAGGGGCGAAGCAGGGCAAGGAGATGTTCTATCGCACCACCGACAAGGGCCGTGCGCTTTGTCAGGAGTACGCCGACATCCGCCGCGAATGCCTGATCGCCTCGTTCGAGAACCTCAATATCGACCCTGATGAGATCCACCGCCTGGCGGGCATGCTGCGCGCTATGTCGGGCCTGTACGACCAGGCCGCACGTGCGGCCACCTCCCTGTAATCCGTTTCACCGAGTCTGGAATCCGACGATGCGTATCGAACCCCGCCCCCTGCCCGAGCAGCTGCCCGACCTTGGCGAGCTGCCGCCGCTGCTGCAGCGCCTCTACGCGGCCCGTGGTGTGACCTGCGCAGAGGAGCTGGACAAGGGGCTGGCGCGGTTGATTCCTTATAAGCAGCTCAAGGGCATCGATGCCGCGGTCGAGCTGCTGGTCGAGGCGCTGGAGAAGCGTCAACGCATCCTGTTCGTCGGCGATTTCGATGCCGATGGCGCCACGGCCAGCACCGTGGGTGTACTTGGCTTGCGCCAGCTTGGCGCTGCCCACGTCGATTACCTGGTGCCCAATCGCTTCGAATATGGCTACGGTCTGACGCCGGAAATCGTTGCCGTTGCCTTGCAGCGCGAGCCCGATCTGTTGGTGACCGTGGACAACGGCATTTCCAGTGTCGACGGCGTGGCGGCGGCCAAGGCCGCAGGGCTCAAGGTGCTGGTCACGGACCATCACCTGCCGGGTCACGAACTGCCGGCGGCTGATGCCATCGTTAACCCCAATCAGCCTGAGTGCGCCTTTCCCAGCAAGTGCATCGCCGGTGTCGGGGTCATCTTCTATGTGCTGCTGGCATTACGCGCTCGCCTGCGTGAGCTGGACTGGTTCATCCGTCAGGGCTGGGCAGAGCCGAACCTGGCTGAGCTATTGGACCTCGTGGCGTTGGGCAGTGTCGCCGACGTGGTATCGCTGGATGCCAACAATCGCATCCTGGTCCATCAGGGATTGGCGCGGATTCGCGCGGGGCGGGCGAGGGCGGGCCTGCGGGCGATTCTCGAAGTGACGGGGCGCGACCATCGACGCATCACCTCTACCGACCTGGGCTTCATTCTCGGACCGCGGCTCAACGCGGCCGGGCGGCTGGATGACATGTCGCTGGGCATCGAATGCCTGCTCTGCGAGGACGAGGCACTGGCGCGCGATATGGCGGTCCAGCTCGATGAGCTGAACAAGGACCGCAAGAGCATCGAGCAGGGCATGCAGCGCGAGGCACTGGCGCAGCTCAAGGATTTGCCCCTGGAAGACCTGCCGTTCGGCCTGTGCCTATTCGAGGCGGACTGGCATCAGGGCGTGATCGGCATCCTGGCTTCGCGTATGAAGGAGCGCTACCACCGCCCGACCATCGCCTTCGCCGATGCCGGCGACGGCCTGCTCAAAGGCTCTGCGCGCTCGGTGCCGGGCTTTCATATCCGCGATGCGCTGGATGCGGTCGCCGCCAAGCATCCCGGCTTGATCAGCAAGTTTGGCGGGCATGCCATGGCGGCCGGGCTGTCGCTGCCGCAAGCCAGCTTCGGCGCATTCGCTGCCGCCTTCGACGCCGAAGTGCGCCGCCAGCTGTGCGAGGATGATCTCACCGGCCGGCTGCTAACCGACGGCCAGCTCAGCGTCGAGGAGTTCCACCTGGAACTGGCGCGTGCGCTGCGCAACGCCGGGCCCTGGGGCCAGCATTTTCCCGAGCCGATGTTTCATGGGGTGTTCCAGTTGGTGCAGCAACGTATCGTCGGCGAGCGCCATCTGAAGCTGGTGCTCAAGAGCGAATGCGGCTCGCTGACCCTCGACGGCATTGCCTTCAACGTCGACCGCGAAATCTGGCCGAATCCGACGGTGCGCTGGGCCGAGCTGGCCTACAAGCTCGACGTCAACGAGTACCGCGGTCAGGAAAGCGTGCAGCTGATGGTGGCGCATATCGCCCCGCGCTGATCGATGCATGCCGGCTGACGATAGGCCGGCTGAATCCAGCGCCATTCCCCGTCAAGACGTCTGATTGTTGCCCGCGGCCATGGCGCCTAGAGTGGCTGGACAACAACAGCGCCATGCGGGAATCCGAAATGAGCGAGATCAGCGTCCATCACCGTGCCTGTCATCTGTGCGAAGCCATCTGCGGCCTGACCATCCAGACCGAAGGCGAGCGCATCCTTTCGATCAAGGGCGACCCCCTCGACAGCTTCAGCCGCGGCCATATCTGTCCCAAGGCTGTCGCCCTGCGGGACATCCAGAACGACCGTGACCGGCTGCGCCACCCGATGCGGCGCTGCGGCGATGAGTGGCAGGCGATCAGCTGGGAGGAGGCCTACGAACTGGTCGCCGAGCGCCTGGCTGAGATCCGCGAGCGCCACGGCGCCAATGCCGTGGCCATCTACCAGGGCAACCCGAGTGTGCACAACTACGGGCTGATGACCCACAGCAACTACTTCCTCGGGCTGCTGAAGACGCGCAATCGCTTTTCCGCGACCTCGGTCGATCAGCTGCCGCATCACCTGACCAGCCATCTGATGTACGGCCACGGCCTGCTATTACCCGTGCCGGACATCGATCACACCGATTTCATGCTGATCCTCGGCGGCAACCCGCTGGCCTCCAATGGCAGCATCATGACCGTGCCCGACGTAGAGAAGCGGTTGAAGGCGATCCGTGCCCGCGGCGGCAAGCTGGTGGTGGTCGACCCGCGTCGCAGCGAGACCGCAGCGATCGCCGATCAACATATGTTCGTGCGGCCGGGACAAGACGCGGCGCTGCTGTTTGGCCTGCTCAATACTCTGTTCGAGGAAGGCCTGACGCGCACCAGCGAGCTCCCGCTGGACGGCATCGAGGAGGTGCGCACGGCGATCGCCGCCTTTACCGCCGAGGCGATGAGCGCCCGTTGTGGGATTCCGGCCGAGCAGATCCGCCAGCTGGCGCGGGATTTCGCGGCGGCGGACAAGGCAGTCTGCTACGGGCGGATGGGCGTCTCGACCCAGGCCTTCGGCACGCTCTGCCAGTGGTTGGTGCAGCTGATCAACCTGGTCACCGGTAACCTCGATCGGGTCGGCGGCGCGCTGTGTACCGAGCCTGCGGTGGATCTGGTGGAGACCACCTCCGGCGGCCACTTCGCCGCCTGGCATAGCCGGGTTTCGCAGTTGCCTGAATACGGCGGCGAACTACCGGTAGCGGCACTGGCCGAGGAGATGCTTGAACCCGGGGAAGGGCAGGTGCGTGCACTGATCACCGTGGCCGGAAACCCGGTGCTCTCCACGCCCAACGGGCGCAAGCTGGAGCAGGCGCTGGATGGGCTGGAGTTCATGCTCAGTGTGGATTTCTACATCAACGAAACCACTCGCTATGCCGACGTGATCCTGCCGCCGACCGCGCCGCTGGAGCACGACCATTACGACGCCACCTTCAACCTGCTCGCCGTGCGCAACGTTACCCGCTTCAACCAGCCGGTACTGCCCAAACCCGAGGGTGCGCTGCACGACTGGGAAATCTTCATCGGGCTGGCTAAGGCGTACGCAGCGCGGGTCGGCGTCGAGCTGAAGCCCACCATGCCGCCGCAGCAAATGATGGACCTGGCGCTACGCCATGGGCCATACGGCGACAAGTCCGAGCGCAAGCTGCGCCTGGCAGCACTGGAGGATCATCCCCACGGGCTGGATCTCGGGCCGCTCAAGCCAAACCTGGCGCGGCGCCTGAAAACGCCGAACAAGCGCATCCAGACCGCGCCGGCGCTGATGCTGGACGATCTGCAGCGTTTCGCCGCGCAGCCTCAGGCAGGTGCCGACGAGCTGTTGCTGATCGGCCGCCGGCATGTACGCAGCAACAATTCCTGGATGCACAACTACCAGCGCCTGGTGAAGGGCAAACCTCGTCATCAGCTGCTGATGCACCCTGCGGACATGGCTGCTCGGACTTTGCAGGATGGCCAGCGGGTGCGCGTGCATTCCCGGGTCGGCGTGGTCGAGGTGGAGGCGCTGGCCAGCGAGGAGATGATGCCCGGCGTGGTCAGCCTGCCGCATGGCTGGGGCCACGCCCGTCCTGGCGTGCAAATGGATATCGCCCGGCAGCAACCGGGCGCCAGCAGTAACGACCTGACTGACGAGCGCCAGTTGGATGTATCCGGCAATGCCGCGCTCAACGGTGTGCCGGTGCAGGTCAGCGCTGCCTGAGGCTGACAGTTCCACCGATGTCGGGCTGGGCATGAGCGGCGAAACGGTCTCTACTGACGGGTGTCAAATCCGCATCACCGACAGTAGAGGCCGACATGTCCCAGCTTTTTCAGCCGCTTACCCTGCGCCAGCTCAAACTGCCCAACCGGATTGCCGTATCGCCCATGTGCCAGTACTCGGCGAAGGCCGGGATGGCCAACGACTGGCATCTGGTGCATCTGGGCAGTCGGGCCGTCGGTGGCGCCGGGCTGGTGATCATCGAAGCGACGGCGATCAGCCCTGAGGGGCGTATTTCGCCGGACGACCTGGGTATCTGGTCCGACGAGCATGTCGAGCCATTGCGGCGGATCACCCGCTTCATCGAGGCGCAGGGCGCATTCGCCGGCGTGCAGCTGGCCCATGCCGGGCGCAAGGCGAGCACCTGGCGGCCCTGGCTCGGCAAGCACGGCAGCGTGCCGATCGCCGCTGGCGGCTGGACCCCGGTCGGTCCTTCGACCATTGCTTTCTCGCCTGAACATGCCGTGCCGACGGCGCTGGACGACGCCGGCATCGCGGGCGTCGTGCAGGCCTTCGTCGAGGCGGCCGAGCGCTCATTGGCGGCCGGCTTCAAGGTTTCCGAGGTACATGCGGCCCACGGCTACCTGCTGCATCAGTTCCTTTCGCCGCTATCCAACCAGCGGCAGGATCGCTACGGCGGCTCGTTCGACAACCGTATCCGCCTGCTGCTGGAGGTTACGGCAGCTGTTCGCCAGGTCTGGCCCGAGGAATTGCCGCTGTTCGTCCGCCTCTCGGCAACAGACTGGGTCGATGATGGCTGGAATGCCGACGAAACCGTCGAACTCGCGCGGCGGCTCAGGGAGATTGGCGTCGACCTGATCGATGTGTCGTCCGGTGGCACTGCTGCCAACGCCGATATCCCGGTCGGGCCCGGCTACCAGACCCAGTTCGCCGAGCGCGTGCGCAAGGAGGCGGGTATCGCCACCGGCACGGTCGGCATGATCACCGAGGCGGTGCAGGCCGAGCACATCCTGCGCACCGGCCAGGCCGACCTGATTCTGCTCGCCCGCGAACTGCTGCGTGATCCGTACTGGCCGCTGCATGCTGCCGAGGACCTGCGTGACAGTTCCGTGGCCTGGCCGGCGCAGTACGTGCGTGCTGCCCATCGCGACACGCCGATTCGTCAGGTGCCCGAGTCGTTTGACTGAGCACTGCTGTTCAAATCCTGATTCAATCCGTTTGGGGACTTCGATGAAAACCAGTGGCCTTCTCGATCAACTGCTCAGGTCCGGTCAGGACCTGCTGCAGAAGCAGCAATCCAGTGCAGGTGGCAAACCTGGCAAAGGCGGTTTGAGCGACCTGCTTTCCGGCGTTGGCGGCGGTTCGCTCGGCAATGCCCTGTCGGGTGCCGGTGGCGGCGCGCTGGCGGCCGGTGCCATGGGGTTGCTGCTGGGCAACCGCAAGGTGCGCAAGATGGGCGGCAAGGCGGTGACCTACGGCGGTCTGGCGGCGCTCGGCGTGCTGGCCTACAAGGCCTACAGCAACTGGCAGGCGCAGCAGGGCGGGGCGCAACAGCAGACGCCACAGACCATCGATCGCCTGCCGCCGGCAGAGGTCGAGGTGCACAGCCAGGGCATTCTCAAGGCACTGGTGGCAGCGGCCAAGGCCGACGGCCATGTCGATGCCCGAGAGCGTCAGCTGATCGAGGCGGAGCTGGGCAAGCTGGCCGATGCTGATCTGCAGCACTGGCTCGAGGCCGAACTGAACAAGCCGCTGGACCCGGCTGACGTGGCCAGTGCCGCCAGTACCCCCGAGATGGCTGCGGAGATGTATCTGGCCAGCGTGCTGATGGTCGACGAGGAGCATTTCATGGAGCGTGCCTATCTGGATGAACTTGCCCGCTGTCTGCAGCTCGATCCGCAACTCAAAGCCGAGCTGGAAAGCCAGGTACGCGGTGTGAGTGCCTGATCGACCGTCATGAGGGCAAATCCGTTTCCTGACCGTCCGCCGGCACGTCCGGCGGGCTGTCAGCGCGGGTTGGCTGAGTTATAATCGCCGGCTTTTGCACCGTCCGATTGAGAGCTGCCTACCTATGGAAATCAACCCGATCCTCAACAGCATCAAGGACCTGTCCGAGCGCACCCTGTCAATTCGGGGGTATCTTTGACTACGATCAGAAGCATGATCGTCTCGTCGAAGTAAACCGCGAACTCGAAGACCCCAACGTCTGGAACAAGCCCGAATACGCCCAGAGCCTGGGCCGTGAACGCGCCACCCTGGCGCAGATTGTCGAAACCATCGATGACCTCGATGGCGGACTTGCCGACTCTCGCGACCTGCTCGACATGGCGGTCGAAGAAGATGATCAAGGCGCCGTTGATGATGTGGCCGCCGAGCTGGACCGTCTGCGCGGAATCCTCGAAAAGCTCGAATTCCGCCGCATGTTCAGCCATGAGATGGACCCGAATAACTGCTACCTGGACATCCAGGCCGGTTCCGGCGGCACCGAGGCGCAGGACTGGGCGAACATCCTGCTGCGCATGTACCTGCGCTGGGCCGACAAGCGCGGTTTCACTGCCGAGATCGTCGAGCTGTCCGAGGGCGAAGTCGCCGGCATCAAGGGTGCCACGGTGCACATCAAGGGTGAATATGCTTTTGGCTGGTTGCGCACCGAGATCGGTGTGCACCGCCTGGTTCGCAAGAGCCCGTTCGACTCCGGCGCGCGCCGCCACACCTCGTTCTCGGCAGTGTTCGCCTCACCCGAGATCGACGACAGGGTCGAGATCGAGATCAACCCGGCCGACCTGCGCATCGATACCTACCGTTCCTCCGGCGCCGGTGGTCAGCACGTAAACACCACCGATTCGGCCGTGCGTATCACCCACGTCCCGACCAATACCGTGGTGGCCTGCCAGAACGAACGTTCCCAGCACGCCAACAAGGACACCGCCATGAAGATGCTGCGGGCCAAGTTGTACGAACTGGAAATGCAGAAGCGCAACGCCGCCTCTCAGGCGCTGGAAGACAGCAAGTCGGACATTGGCTGGGGGCACCAGATCCGTTCCTACGTGCTCGACGACTCGCGCATCAAGGATCTGCGTACCGGTGTGGAGCGCAGCGATTGCCAGAAGGTGCTCGACGGCGACCTCGACGGATACCTCGAAGCCAGCCTGAAACAGGGGCTCTGAGAGCAGCTGCAAGCCTCAAGCCGCAAGCACCTCCATTGAAACGATTTGACCGGGACGACCCGCAATGAGCGAACAACCGCTGAACCAGCACGCCATCCAAGAGGAAGAAAACAAGCTGATTGCCCAGCGCAAGGAAAAGCTTGCTGCCGTGCGCGAGCAGGGCAATGCCTTCCCCAATGACTTCCGTCGCGACCGCTATGCAGGCGACCTGCAGAAACAGTACGCCGAGAAGACCAAGGAGGAGCTGGAGGCGGCCGCCATTCCGGTCAAGGTCGCCGGGCGCATCATGCTCAACCGCGGGCCATTCATGGTGCTGCAGGATATGAGCGGGCGCATCCAGGTCTATGTCGATCGCAAGACGCTGCCGGCCGAGCAGGTCGACGCGGTCAAGCACTTCGACCTGGGCGACATCATTGCCGCCGAGGGCACACTGGCGCGCTCCGGCAAGGGCGACCTGTACGTCTACATGAACAGCGTGCGCCTGCTGACCAAGTCGCTGCGCCCGCTGCCGGACAAGTTCCACGGCCTGACCGACACCGAGCAGCGCTACCGCCAGCGCTACGTCGACCTGATGGTCAACGAGGAGGTGCGCGAAACGTTCCGCGTGCGCTCCCAGGTCATCTCGCATATCCGCAAGTTCCTCGCCGAGCGTGACTTCCTCGAAGTCGAAACGCCGATGCTGCAGACCATTCCCGGCGGCGCTGCGGCCAAACCGTTCGAGACCCATCACAACGCGCTGGACATGCCGATGTTCCTGCGCATCGCGCCGGAGCTCTACCTCAAGCGTCTGGTGGTCGGTGGCTTCGAGCGCGTGTTCGAGATCAACCGCAACTTCCGCAACGAAGGCGTCTCGACCCGGCATAACCCCGAGTTCACCATGCTCGAGTTCTACCAGGCTTACGCCGACTACGAAGACAATATGGATCTCACCGAGGAGCTGTTCCGCGAGCTGGCCCAGGCCGTGCTTGGCAGCACCGACGTGCCCTACGGCGACAAGGTGTTCCACTTCGGCGAGCCCTTCGCGCGGCTGTCGGTGTTCGACTCGATCCTCAAGTTCAACCCGGAAATCTCCGCGGATGACCTGAACGACGTCGAGAAGGCTCGCGCCATCGCCAAGAAGGCCGGCGCCAAGCTGCTCGGCCACGAAGGGCTGGGTAAGCTGCAGGTGATGATTTTCGAGGAGCTGGTCGAGCACAAGCTGGAACAGCCGACCTTCATCACCGAGTACCCGTTCGAGGTCTCGCCGCTGGCCCGACGCAATGATCGCAACCCCAACGTCACCGACCGCTTCGAACTGTTCATTGGTGGCCGCGAGATCGCCAACGCCTATTCCGAGCTCAACGATGCCGAGGATCAGGCCGAACGTTTCCACGCGCAGGTAGCCGACAAGGATGCCGGCGATGACGAAGCCATGCACTTCGACGCCGACTTCGTGCGTGCGCTGGAATACGGCATGCCGCCGACCGCGGGCGAGGGTATCGGCATCGATCGCCTGGTGATGCTGCTGACCAACTCGCCTTCGATCCGCGACGTGATCCTCTTCCCGCACATGCGTCCGGAACTCTGATCCACTGAGCGTCGACTGACACCGCAGTGTGCCGGCCTCGGCGGCTGCGGGTATAACCTCAAGGGTACGGGTCATCCGTGAAGAGGGACTGATGAACAGCCGTAACAACCTGGATGAGTATCAGACCATCGTGCGCGGGCTGTCCGACCGCATCGTCGAGGCGCAGACGCCAGTGCGCGTACTGGACGCGGTGAAGTGGGACGAGAATACCCGCCAGGGTTTTTTCGCCGCCAAGGGCCGCGAGCTGCCGAAGATCGATCGCGGCTACTACGAGGGCCGGCCACTGGCCTTCGATTCCAGCGCCAAGAAGCAGGAATTCCAGGACATCGAGCGCGACATCACCCGTCAGCTCGGTCAGTTCAACCCGGTCGGGCAGATCATGCGGCGCATGTGTAAGGAATACCGCATGGTTATCCGCATGCTCGAGGCGCGTGGCACACCGGACTTCGGCATGATCTCCCAGGAGCTCTACGGCGCGGCATCCGACGCCTTCCATGCTGGCGATCCAACCCTGGCCGACCTCGGCCTTATGCTCTCCGACTACCTGAACAACATCGCCGACCGTGGCGATCTGCGTGACGAGCCGAAGAATCTCACCGCGCCGCAGGCCGTCGAGCTGCTGCAGAAGCGGCTGGATGTGGTGTTCGGCGAAGGCGAGGGCGTGATCCGTGTTTTCGAGTCCGACGGCATCCTCGCCGATGCGGCAGCGGGCGCCGACTACATCAAGATCCGCAGCGACGCGCTGTTCAACGAGCGTGACGTGCGCGCGCTGGAGGTTCACGAAGGCCTGGTGCACGTCGGCACCACGCTCAACGGGCAGAACCAGCCGATCTGCACCTTCCTCGCCAAGGGGCCGCCGTCTTCAACGGTTACCCAGGAAGGCCTGGCAATCCTGATGGAGGTGATTGCCTTCGCCTCCTACCCGACGCGCCTGCGCAAGCTGACCAACCGCACCCGCGCCATCCACATGGCCGAGGAGGGCGCGGATTTCCTCGACGTGTTCGCCTTCTTCCGCGAGCAGGGATATGGCGACGACGACTGCTACAGCAATGCCAGCCGGGTGTTCCGCGGCTCGACCCCCGATGGTTTGCCCTTCACCAAGGACCTGTCCTACCTGAAGGGCTTCATCATGATCTACAACTACATCCAGCTAGCCGTGCGCAAAGGCCGGCTGGAGCAGATCCCGCTGCTGTTCTGCGGCAAGACCACGCTTGAGGACATGCGCACGCTGCGCCAGCTGGTGGACGAGGGCATGGTCGTCCCGCCCAAGTATCTGCCGCAGCAATTTCAGGACCTCAATGCGCTGTCGGCCTGGATGTGCTTCTCCAACTTTCTCAATCACCTGAGCCTGGATCGCATCGAAGCCGACTACGCGAACATTCTCTGATCCCGAATATCCGACATCACTCACGCAAGGAAGCGTAACGATATGGAAAACTCCGTCTTTGCCCGGCGTGCGAACCCGATGGATCGCACACTCTCCCCCGCTGCGTATAACCTCGTCATTGGCCTCACGCTCTGTTGGGGCTTCTGGGTCAACTGGTGGATGGTCGGCAACATCCCGGTCGAGTCCATTCGCAGCATCCATCCCTGGCTGTTCTTTGGCGGCTACTTCGCCAGCTGCCTCACCGGCGCCTGGCTGTTTCATCGTTCGAACCAGCCCTGGGTGAGTTTTGTCGGCTACAACCTGGTCGTGGTGCCGTTCGGACTCATCGTCAACCTGGTGGTGAGCCGCTACGACGCCTCTCTGGTGCATGAGGCGATACGCATCACCGCGCTGGTTACCCTGGGCATGATGCTGCTCGGCACGCTGTTTCCGAAGTTCTTCGCCAGCATCGCCGGTGCGCTGACAGTGGCGTTGTTGCTGGTGATCGTCGTCGAGTTGGTCGAGGTGTTCATCCTCGGCATTCATCACGGCGTGATCGACTGGATCGTCGTGCTGATCTTCTGCGGCTATGTCGGCGTGGACTGGGGCCGGGCGAATCAGATCCCCAAGACGCTGGACAATGCGATTGACAGCGCAGCCGCGCTCTATATGGACATCATCAACCTGTTCCTGCGTATCCTGCGCATTCTCGGGCGCAAATAGGCAACGGCGGGACGCTGCCGCATCCTTGCAGCGCCGCAACCCGATCGCTTCAGGAGCTCGCCGTGTCCAGCCACGAACTCGAATACGAAATCCTCGGTCAGTCCGCGCAAAGCGTGGAAATCATCCTCGATCCAGACGAGACGGTGATCGCCGAAGCCGGAGCAATGAACTACATGACCGACGGCGTGCGTTTCGAAGCGCGCATGGGCGACGGTTCGGCGAGCGGCGTGCTCGGCAAGTTGTGGGGCGCGGGCAAGCGCATGTTCACCGGCGAGTCACTGTTCCTCACTCACTTCACCAATGAAAGCAAGGCCAAGGCACGCGTGGCCTTCGCCGCGCCTTATCCGGGCACAGTGGTACCGATTGATCTTGCTGCCGTGGGCGGCAAGCTGTTTTGTCAGAAGGATGCCTTTCTCTGCGCGGCTTATGGCACGCGCATCGGCATAAGCTTCAGCAAGCGCATCGGCGCAGGCTTTTTCGGTGGTGAGGGATTCATCCTGCAGCGCCTGGAAGGCGATGGACTGGCGTTCGTGCATGCCGGCGGCACCGTGATTCGCAAGGAGCTGAACAACGAAACCCTGCGGCTGGATACCGGCTGCCTGGTGGCCTTCACGCAGGGCATCGACTACGACATCCAGCTTGCCGGCGGCCTCCGGAGCATGCTGTTCGGTGGCGAAGGGCTGCTGCTCACCACCCTCAAGGGCACCGGCAGCGTCTGGATCCAGAGCCTGCCCTTCTCGCGCCTGGCCGAGCGGGTCTACGAGGCGACCTCACAGGCCCGCGGTGAAACCCGCGCCGGCGGTAAATGAGCCGCAGGCGACCTTCGAATTTGTCACAATGCGCCTCTTTGCCTCGATGAGACCGTCCATGTCCGAACGCAATCCCATTCCCCTGATCCTGACCGCCATCGGCAGCGTGCTTGGCACGGTTGCGGTGCTGTCCTATTACGGCTACGTGCATATCGCCAAGCCAGAGGATGCGTTGCTGCTGGCTGACTACACCATGCTCAAGACCGTTCCCGGCGAGGATTACCGGGTATCGCTGAAGCCGGCGTCGCAGGTGGCTCAGTGCATCGATGGTGTGCTGGTGCTGTTCGATACCGAACAGAAGGGCCTGACAGGCGTGCTGGTCGACAGGAAGAAGCGCGCCGTGCGCTGCATGGGTCAGGATGCGCCGCAGGAGAGCAAATAAAACAGCCCGTCAGGGCGACGGGCTGCTAAAGGGGCAGGGCATCAGCTCGCCATGCCCACGGTCCGTGGTCACTCCATCGACGAACGTGGCGCGACGCGCTGGCTGTCGTTGGAGATAGTCACCTCGACGCGGCGATTCATCGCGCGGCTGGACGGCGAGTCGTTGCTCGCAACCGGGTATTGCTCGCCATAGCCCACCGCCTGGATGCGCTGTGGATCGACGCCCGCGTGGGTCAATGCGCGGCGCACGGATTGGGCGCGGCGCTCGGAAAGCTGCTGGTTGTAAGAGTCGGAGCCGGTGCTGTCGGTATAACCCTCGACTACCACCTTGCGCTCCGGATTCTCGTTCAGGAACTCAGCGAGCTTCTGGATGCCGCGCATACCGGCCGGTTTAAGTTCGGCCTTGTCCAGGTCGAACAGAACGTCACCGAAGGTCACCAGGGTGCCGCGCTCGGTCTGCTTGGCCTGCATGTCCTCCTGCAGCTTGCGGATCTGCGCGTCCCGGGCTTCGAGGCGGGCTTCGGCGCGCTGCGCGGAGGCCTTGCCGAGATCCTTTTCGGCCGCGCGCAGGGCAATAGTCTGCTCGGCCAGTTCGATGCGGCGCTTGGTCAGGTAGGCCAGCTGATCCACCGTTTCTTCGTCGGCATCGTTCAGATATGCCTTGTTGGCCTTGTCCAGCATGTTGCTGGCGTCCTGGGTTTCCAGGGCTGCGACCTTGCTTGAGCGGGCGTCGCTCTGCAGAGCGGAGAAGCTGCTGCGCGCCTCTTCAAGGTTCTGATTGGGCTGGTTGGCGCAGGCCACTAGGCCGATGCTCAGGGCCAGCATGGTAGGTAGGGTTACAAGCTTGTGCATGACGAGTTCATCCTATTGGCTATAAACGGAATGGCGGGCGTGGCGAGGAATCAGCGAACGTTGCGCATGCCTTCTTCGCGCAATTCCTGAATCCCCTGCTGCGCATCTTCGACGGCCTTCTGAGCCTTCGCCGCTTCAGCCTTGCGTTGGGCTACGCGGGCATCCCATTCGGCCTGTTCGGCCAGCTTGCGGGCTTGTTCGTAGTTTTCTTTCTGCATGGCCAGTTCGGCCTCTTTCCACTTTTCCTGCGCGGCGCGCATTTCCACTGCGGCATACTCGGTACCACCAGCGCTTACGGCGCTGCGCACGGCCGATTCAGTCACGGCGAACTGCTCGGTCGGTGGGTTGCCGGCGCATGCGGTCAGCAGCAGGCCACCAAGTGCAATGGCCGCCAGCTTGGGTAGCTGAAATCTCGAAGCGTGGGTTGCGACAGCTTTGTTCATGGTCAGTCTCCAGTTCGAATTGCTCAACGAATAGCTACCGTCCCTGGCCGGGCAGTGTGCTGAATAGGGCACTACCGATGTCGGGACATATCTTTGTGAGGCCAAATGGCGCTAATCGTTCAGTGAAAGTTGGCGGGCTAGAGCGGTTGTCATCGGGGAATCCGCTACCAGCGCGGTATTAACGGGGTGGGGACTGGCCTGCGCGGGCAGGGCGGGCGTATGCAACAAGGGTGACCTGTGTGATGGCGCCCTGAGCGGGCGCCGAGCGTACAGGGTGCGCTTTCGGGTCAGGCCGGTGGGGTAGAAGACGCTTCCTCGTCGAGCATGCGCTTGAGATGTTTGCGCGAGAGCTCGAGAAAGCGCGGGGTGGGCCCGATGTCTTCGTAGACCGGGTCGCCCTGTTCGTCAGTGGCGATGACCTGGGTGCCGCGCTCATACGGAAGGCTGGTTTCGACGGCTTCGAGGGCCGCACCAACCAGCTCGCCGAGCAGCGCTTCGGTGCTGCGCTTGGGGTACATCTCGGCGAGGGCCGCGAGCCGCGCCGCGCTCTCGACGTCCAGCGGAATGCTGTAGGTTGTCTGGCTCATGTGACCCTTGGCGTCGCGTTCCCAATGGCTGACCAGCTCGGAAATTCTCATGATTACTCCTTTGCCCGCGCTTACGAGCGGTGATGACATGTGCAATCGTGCTGTCCGCAACAGGGTCGTCGGCGTTGACGCCTTGTCATGACCGGATGCGGTGGGCACTCTGGTTGGAGGTAATTTCAGCGTAGCCGTTCAGGATCGTTTTCTCCGCGGCGCGTCTGATAAGCAGCGGCGAGTCGCTCATGTGAAGGCGGCAGCCCAGGAGGAGCAAGAAGGTCATGGCGAAAATCATCGACGCGCGCCTGCGCGACAACGTACACCTGCTTGGCGAACTGCTCGGCAACACCATTCGCGCCCAGCATGGCGACCAGTTCTTCGACAAGATCGAACGCATCCGCAAAGGCGCCAAGGCGGCACGCAAAGGCTCGGCCGAGGGTGCGCAACTGCTGTCCGAGACGCTCGACAGCCTTGACGAGAATGAACTGCTGCCGATGACACGGGCGTTCAACCAGTTCCTCAACCTAGCCAATATCGCCGAGCAGTACCATCAGGTTCGTCGCCGTACGGCAGGCGAGCCGGTACCGTTCGAAACCAGCGTGTTCGCCGATCTGATCGAACGCCTCAAGGCCGCCGGACACGGCGACGAGTTCATTGCACGGCAGGTCAGCCGCCTGGAAATCGAACTGGTGCTGACAGCGCACCCCACCGAAGTTTCACGGCGCACGTTGATCCAGAAGTACGACGCCATCGCCGAACAGCTGGCCGCACGGGACCACACCGACCTCTCCGGCGCCGAGCAGGCGAAGATCGAGCTGCAGCTGCAGCGCCTGATCGCCGAGGTCTGGCACACCGAGGAAATCCGTCGCAACCGACCGACGCCGGTGGAAGAGGCGCGGTGGGGCTTCGCCGCCATCGAGAACTCGCTGTGGAAGGCCGTACCCAATGTATTGCGCCAGACCGATGCGACGCTCAGGCGGACGACCGGGCTGCACCTGCCACTGGAGGCCGCGCCGATCCGCTTCGCCTCCTGGATGGGCGGCGACCGCGACGGCAACCCGAACGTGACCGCGATGGTATCCCGCGAAGTGTTGCTGACTGCGCGCTGGGTGGCTGCCGATCTGTACCTGCGGGAGATCGAAGGGTTGATCACCGCATTGTCGATGAGCGAAGCCAGTGAGGAACTGCTGCGTCTGACCGGTGATTCGGCCGAGCCGTACCGGGTCCTGCTCAAGCCCCTGCGTCAACGCCTGCGGGCGACCCGGGAGTGGGCGCGAGCAGCCATCGAGCATGGCCAGCCGGCTCCGGCGGAAGTGCTGCAGGACTGCGCCGAGCTGCGTCGGCCGCTGGAACTCTGCTACCGCTCGTTGCATGCCCGCGGGATGGGCATGATCGCCGATGGCGCGCTGCTTGACTGCCTGCGGCGACTGGCCGTGTTCGGGCTGTTCCTGGTACGGCTGGACATTCGCCAGGACGCGGCACGGCATGCCGCAGCGCTGGCGGAAATCACCGATTACCTCGGGCTGGGCGACTATCAGGCGTGGGACGAGCAGCGGCGACTGGACTGGCTGCAGCTTGAACTGGGCAATCGCCGCCCGCTGCTGCCGGCGCATTATCATCCGTCGGCCGATACCGCCGAGGTGCTCGCCACCTGCGCGGTGATCGCCGAGGCGCCAGCGGCGTCACTTGGCTCCTATGTCATTTCCATGGCCCATGCGGCCTCCGATGTACTCGCCGTGCAGTTGCTGCTCAAGGAAGCCGGCCTGCAGCGACCGATGCGTGTGGTGCCGCTGTTCGAAACCCTGGATGACCTGAACAACGCCGCGCCGATCATCGACCGCCTGCTCGCGCTGCCCGGGTATCGCCAGCGTCTGCATGGCCCGCAGGAGGTGATGATCGGCTACTCCGACTCGGCCAAGGATGCTGGCACCACTGCCGCCGCCTGGGCCCAGTACCGCGCTCAGGAACGGCTGGTGGACGTATGCCGGGAGCACGACGTCGAACTGTTGCTGTTCCATGGCCGCGGCGGCACCGTGGGGCGTGGCGGTGGCCCGGCGCATGCGGCGATTCTGTCGCAGCCGCCGGGCTCGGTTGTCGGGCGCTTCCGTACCACCGAACAGGGCGAAATGATTCGCTTCAAATTCGGCTTGCCGGACATCGCCGAGCAGAACCTCAACCTGTACCTCGCCGCGGTGCTCGAGGCGACTCTGTTGCCGCCGCCGATGCCCGAGGCCGACTGGCGTGAGACCATGGATCGCCTGTCCACCGAAGGGGTGGCGGCCTATCGTGGCGTGGTACGCGAGCATCCGCAGTTCGTCGATTACTTCCGCCAGGCGACACCCGAGCTGGAACTGGGCCGTTTGCCGTTGGGCAGTCGCCCCTCCAAACGTCGCGAGGGTGGGGTGGAAAGCCTGCGGGCGATTCCCTGGATTTTCGCCTGGACGCAAACGCGGCTGATGCTGCCCGCCTGGCTTGGGTGGGAGCAGGCGCTGCAGAGCGCACTGACGCGCGGCGAGGGCGAGCGGCTGGCCGAAATGCGTGCGCGATGGCCGTTCTTCACTACGCGCATCGACATGCTGGAAATGGTGCTGGCCAAGGCCGATGCCGATATCGCAAGGCGTTACGATGAGCGCCTGGTGCAGCCGGAACTGCTTTCCCTTGGTAGCGATTTGCGTGACCGATTGTCGCAGGTGGTCGGCGCTGTGCTGAGCGTGACCGGCCAGGCCGATCTGCTCGACCACAGCCCGAAGACCCAGGAGGCGTTCAGTCTGCGCAACACCTATCTTGATCCGTTGCACCTGCTGCAGATAGAACTGCTGGCTCGCTCAAGGCAGCAGCAGAACCCGGCAGACAGCCCGCTCGAGCAGGCGCTGCTGGTCAGTGTGGCGGGTATCGCGGCGGGCTTGCGCAACACGGGCTGAAGTGGCGGTTCCCGGCGCTCAACGGCTGCGCGATGCGTAGTCGTTGAGCGCAACTCGCGTCGAATCGCGACATTTATGCGGGTCGATAGACGCTTTCGGGACGGCTTGTGCCGCCTCGGTGCGCTGTGTATCGTGTTCAACCTTTTGTCGCATGGCGGCAAACCAGAATTTTTGATTCGTCAGCGAAGAGCCACTCCGGCCCGCTGGCAGGATCGCCCCCCTTCTAAGAAACTCGAGGACTCATCATGCGTGTGATTCTGCTGGGAGCGCCCGGTGCCGGAAAAGGTACCCAGGCTGGCTTCATTACCAAAAAATTCGGTATTCCGCAGATCTCCACGGGCGACATGCTGCGTGCCGCAGTCAAGGCGGGCACCGAGCTGGGCCTCAAGGCCAAGAGCGTGATGGATGCCGGTGGCCTGGTTTCCGATGACCTGATCATCAACCTGGTCAAGGAGCGCATCGCGCAGCCGGATTGCGCCAATGGCTTCCTCTTCGACGGCTTCCCGCGCACCATTCCGCAGGCCGAAGCTTTGAAGGAAGCAGGCGTGCGCATCGATAACGTGATCGAGATCGCCGTGGACGACGAGGAGATCGTCGGCCGCATCGCGGGTCGCCGTGTGCATCCGGCTTCCGGCCGCGTCTATCACACCGAGCACAACCCACCGAAGGTTGCTGGCAAGGACGACGAAACCGGCGATGAGCTGATCCAGCGCGAAGACGACAAGGAAGAGACCGTGCGTCATCGCCTGTCCGTCTACCATGCGCAGACCAAGCCGCTGGTGGACTTTTACCAGAGCCTGGCAGCCGCGGAAGGCACGCCGAAGTACAGCTGCATCGAAGGTGTCGGTTCGGTGGACGAGATTACGGCCAAGGTGTTCGCTGCACTGAGCTGATCGAAGCTGCCTGGCACGAGCGATAGAAATGCCCGTATCGAAAGATACGGGCATTTTTTTGCCCGGAGATCAGGACAGGCGCGAAAGAACCCGCTCCGCGAATACGTTAGAATCGGCGCCTTTTTACCGACCGGACCGACCCGATGACCACTCTGCTGGCCCTGGATACTGCCACCGAAGCCTGCTCAGTCGCGCTGTTGCACGACGGCAAGGTGCTGAGTCACTACGAGGTGATTCCGCGCCTGCATGCCCAGCGGCTGCTGCCGATGGTGCAGACGCTGCTCGGCGAGGCCGGGGTTGCGCTGTCCGCGGTGGATGCCATCGCTTTCGGGCGGGGGCCAGGTGCCTTTACCGGCGTGCGGATTGCCATCGGTGTGGTGCAGGGCCTGGCGTTCGCGTTGCAGCGGCCGGTGCTGCCGGTTTCGACCCTCGCGACCATTGCCCAACGGGCCTGGCGTGAGCACGGCGCAGCGCAGGTCGCGGCGGCCATCGATGCGCGCATGGACGAGGTCTACTGGGGCTGTTATCGCGAGCAGGCCGGGGAGATGCAGCTGGTCGGCAGTGAGGCCGTGCTACCGCCCGAGCAGGCCGTGCTGCCGCGCGATGCAGGTGACGACTGGTTCGGCGCCGGTACCGGCTGGGGTTACGCCGAGCGGATAACCGCGGCCGTACGTGCGCACGACGCCGGGATGCTGCCGCATGCCGAAGATCTGCTGAGTCTGGCTAGTTTCGCCTGGCGCCGAGGCGAGGCGCTGGAGGCCGATCAGGCCCAGCCGGTCTACCTGCGGGACAATGTTGCGACGCCTAAAGGGATCAAATGACGAGGAACGTTGCCAAACTCCTGGCTGCCCGTTAGAGTCGCCGGGCCTCTGATCGAGTCCAATGATGCGCGTCGAAAGCTCCTTTCCCGTTCCCTATTCAACGGATCGTTCTGCCCGTACCGGCAGGGCGGCGGATAGCTATGGGGAAACGCAGCGGGTCGCGCAGGCGCAGCGCGGGGTCGACAGCCGCTCCGGTCAGGATTACCAGCCCCAGGCTGATCGTCCGCAGCAGCGGGTCAATTCCAGCGCGCTGGTCGAACGCTACTCCGCATTCCGCTATGACGAGCCGCAGCCCGAGCGCCCACTGACCAGTCGCGTGGCCCAGGCGCTGGCCAGCTACGCCAGCACCGCCAGCATGAGCGTCGAGTTCGACGGCGCAGAGGTGCTCGGGCTCGACCTCTACGCCTGAGGCGGTTCGATCTGCCAGAGCTTCCCTATTACATCGGTTGTCCCTCTTGGAACGAGAGTGCCTGGCTCGGCTCGTTGTACCAGACGGCTACGCCGGCTTCCGATTTCCTTGCCGCCTACTGTTCCACCTTCAATACAGTCGAGGGCAATACCACGCTGTACGCCTGGCCATCGGAGCAGAAGGTCCAGCGTTGGGCCGGCGAGATGCCCGAGAGCTTCCGCTTCTGTGCCAAATTTCCCCGCGATGTCAGCCAGGCCGGCGATCTGCGTGCGGCGCTGGAGCAGGCACATGCCTTCCAGCGGCTGTTGCTGCCATTGGGGCGAAGGGTAACGCCGTTCTGGCTGCAACTGCCCGCCAGCGTTGGGCCATCCAGATTGAGCGAGCTTGCGGCGTTCATCGATGGCTTCGACGCAGCGCTGGCGATCGAGGTGCGGCATCCCGGATTCTTCGACCGAGGGGATGGCGAGCGCGCGTTGAACCGATTGCTGCGTGATCGCGGCATCGAGCGCATCTGCCTAGATACCCGCGCGCTGTTCAGCTGCCACTCTCACGACCCCGCCGTGTTGCATGCGCAGAGCAAGAAGCCGCGTCTGCCGGTACGCCCGGTGGCATTCAGCGATTCGCCGCAGGTGCGCTTCGTCGGTCACCCCGAGCTGGAGACGAACGACGCATTCATGGCGCCCTGGCTGGACAAGGTGGCTGGTTGGATCGAGGCCGGCAAGACGCCGCACGTCTATCTGCATACCCCCGACAATCATCGTGCGCCCGAGCTGGCGATGCGTTTTCACGGCTTGTTGAGCGAACGCTTGCCCGGCCTGCCGGCCCTGCCTGCATTGCGCCCTGCGCCGCAGATGTCCTTGCTGACCGACTGAGCGAGCGGTTTCGACCAGTTTTGTAAAACATCCCTTTCAACTTCGCGGGTTGGCTGTTGCCCATAAGGAATGACCTTTGGCCGCTTCTTTCTTCTCCTGTTGCTGCTGCTTGCCGGCTTCGCCCTGGCGGTGCGGCAGGATCTGATCGACATCCCGCCGCGCTGGAACCCCTGGGCGCCGCTGGATATCCGTGAGCCGCCAAACCTGTTGACGCCACTCAAGCTACGGCGCCTGCAGCAGGACCGAACGCTCTGCGAACAGGCGCTCGCCACGGCGCCGCTGCGTTATTCATCCGTGCCGGACAGCACGCCGGAGCCCGGCTGTCCGGTCGAGAACAGCGTTCGGGTGCAGGGCTCGGACGTGCGGTTCAACGGACCTTTTCTCGCCACCTGTCCGCTGGCGGCGGCATATGCGATGTTCGAGTTGCACGGGCTTCAGCCGGCGGCCCAGGCAGTATTCGAGCAGCCGGTGGTGCGCATTGATCACTTCGGCAGCTTTGCCTGTCGCAACATCGCCCGCAGCAACCGCCGCAGCCAGCACGCCAGCGCCAATGCGCTGGATATGGCGGGCTTTCGCCTTGAGGATGGCACCCGCATCACCGTGGCTCGGGACTGGCAGGGCGAGGGCGACAAGGCGCGTTTCCTGCGGCTGGTTCGCGATGCGGCCTGCGATGCGTTCAACGTGACGCTCGGGCCGGAATACAACGCGGCCCACCACGACCACTTTCACGTCGACATGGGCGGCTTCGGCATGTGCCGCTGAACGCTCGCGCGCAGCCTGGAATGCTCTGGCACAATGCGCGGCTTTCCATCACCGCTGGATGCCCCATGTCCGCATGCAACCCTGTGGTTCGAGTCGAACCGCTGACTCCTCAGTTCGCCGCTGCCGCCCATCAATGGGCGCAGCGTCTCGACTTGCCGGAAATTCAGGACGCGGCCGAATTCGCTTTGCAGATTGGCGCGGACGGCTTGCAGCTGCAGTTGCTCGAGGCGCAGGCACCGGGGCCGGTACGGGTGGATTTCGTCGAGGGGGCCGCAGCGCACCGGCGTCAGTTCGGTGGTGGCAGTGGGCAGATGATCGCCAAGGCCGTGGGCGTCCAGCCCGGTATCCGGCCACGGGTGCTGGATGCTACAGCGGGGCTCGGGCGCGATGCCTTCGTGCTGGCGACGCTGGGCTGTGAAGTGAGCCTGATCGAACGCCAGCCGCTGATTGCCGCGCTGCTGGAGGATGGTCTGGGTCGCGCGACCGGGGACGCCGAGGTGGGTGCTATCGCCGCGCGGATGACCCTGCTCAAGGGCAATGCCATCGAGCTGATGACGCAGTGGCAGGGGGAGGCGCCGCAGGTCATCTACCTCGACCCGATGTTTCCCCATCGCGACAAGAGTGCGCTGGTGAAGAAGGAGATGCGCCTGTTCCGGCCCTTCGTCGGCGACGATATGGACGCGCCGGCACTGCTGGCCGCGGCCCTGGAGCTGGCCAGCCATCGTGTGGTGGTCAAGCGTCCGCGCAAGGCGCCGGCAATCGAAGGCGCCAAGCCCGGCTACAGTCTGGAAGGAAAATCCAGCCGCTACGATATCTATCCGAAGAAGAAGCTTCAGGGCTGATTCCGCAGTCCGCGAACCTTTCGCTTGCTCAGTTCAGCGGCGGTAGGCGCGCAGAAATACACTCACCGCGTCCCGCACGTGCAGGTTGCCTTCCTCATCGGTTGGCGCTTCGGCATAGCCGACCAGCAGGCGGAAATGCTGGGCACCCTTGATCAGCGAGCAGAAATGCTCGGCGGCGCGCAGTGGGTCGTCGATCTCCAACAAGCCCAGCGCGTCGGCCCTGCTGAACAGCTGTTGCAGATCGCACAGTAGCTGTTGCGGGCCGGCATCGAAGAACATCTTCACCAGCCCCGGATTCTGCGTCGCCATTGCCACCATCACCCGATGCAGGCCGATGGACTCGGGGCTGTTGACCAGTTCATTGAAGGCGCCGCCAATCGCCAGCAGCAGCTCTTCGATATCGCAATCTTCCTCCACCTGAAACAGCCGCCTCGGCAAGCGTGTCTCGCAGGTGGTCTTCACGGCTGCGCTGAATAGCGCTTCCTTGTCCTTGAAATGGCTGTACAGCGTGAGCTTGGAAACGCCAGCTTCGGCGGCGATGGCCTCCATGCTGCTGCCTTCGTAGCCGTTGCCGAGGAACAACACCTGCGCGGCAGTGAGGATCGCCTCGCGCTTGGCGGGGTCCTTCGGGCGACCGGGGCCAGGCGATACGGAATGGATTTCTGTCATGGGCGTTTTAATAGTGGACTGGCTGGTACGGTATTTTTACTATACCGCGCAGTATAAGTATTCCAATCCGCTTCGCGACAGAGAGACTTCATCGTGTTCCGACATGCCTTGTCCCTTGCCTCTATGTTCGGTTGTGCACTTGTTCTAGTCGCCTGCGGCAATGGCGAGCCGCCGCAGCAACTGCCTCGTCCGGTCATGGTGGTGCAGCCGCAGCCGGCCAGCGAAGCACGCGAGAGCTATCCCGGCGAAGTGCACGCGCGCTACGAGCCTGAGCTGGCCTTCCGCATCGGCGGCAAGGTCGTCGAGCGGCTGGTCGAAGCGGGCGACCGCGTACGCAAGGACCAGCCCCTGGCACGTCTAGATCCGCAGGACGTGCGGCTGCAACTGGACGGCATGCGCGCGCAGGTGGCGGCCGCAGAAGCCAATCTGCGCGTTGCCAAAGCGGAACATGACCGCTACAAGGCGCTGCTCGGTCGCCAGCTGGTCAGTCAGTCGCAGTTCGATAACGCCGACAACGCCTATCGCGCCGCGGCTGCCCGTCTGCAGCAGGCACGCGCCGAATTCGATGTGGCCAGCAATCAGGTCGATTACGCGGCACTGCGCGCCACCAGCGACGGCCTGATCGCGCAGCGCCGAGTCGAGGTGGGGCAGGTGGTCGCCGCGGGGCAGACCGCGTTCGTGCTGGCGGCCGATGGCGAGCGGGAAGTGGCCATCGATCTGCCGGAGCAGTCGCTGGAGCGCTACCGGGTTGGCCAGGAAGTCGAGGTCGAACTCTGGTCGCAACCGGGGCGCCACTATCTCGGCAAGATCCGCGAACTCTCGCCAGCCGCCGATGCGCAGTCGCGGACCTATTCCGCGCGTGTTGCCTTCAGCGAACAGGAGGTGCCAGCCGAGCTGGGACAGAGCGCGCTGGTGAGCATTCGCCGCGATGGCGAAGTGTCGCTGGCGGTGCCGCTGTCAGCGCTGAGTGCGGAAAAGGGCCGGGCGCATGTCTGGCGGCTCAGAGCCGATTCCACCGTCGAGCGGGTCGAGGTTCGGACCGGGCCCTTCGGCGAACAGCTGGTGCCGGTCCTCGAAGGGCTGGGCGCCGACGACTGGATTGTCCTGGCCGGGGTGCAGATGCTCAGCGATAACCAGCCGGTTCGCCCGGTGGATCGCCACAATCGCCCCGTCGAGCTGGCCGCCCAGGAGTAATCGCGATGCGCTTCAATCTCTCCGCCTGGGCGCTGCAGAACCGGCAGATCGTCGTCTACCTGATGCTGCTGCTGGCGATCGTCGGCGCGCTGTCGTACAGCAAGCTCGGCCAGAGCGAGGACCCGCCATTCACCTTCAAGGCCATGGTCATCCAGACGCAATGGCCGGGCGCTACCGCCGAGGAAGTGTCGCGCCAGGTCACCGAGCGCATCGAGAAGAAGCTGATGGAAACCGGCGAGTACGAGCGCATCGTCTCGTTCTCCCGACCGGGCGAATCCAATGTCACCTTCATGGCACGCGACTCGATGCGCTCGAAGGACATTCCCGACCTCTGGTACCAGATTCGCAAGAAGATCGGCGACATCCAGCACACCTTTCCGCCCGGTGTGCAGGGGCCCTTCTTCAACGACGAGTTCGGCACCACCTTCGGCAACATCTACGCCCTGACCGGCGACGGTTTCGACTACGCGATCCTCAAGGACTACGCCGACCGCATCCAGCTGCAGCTGCAGCGGGTCAAGAACGTCGGCAAGGTCGAGCTGATCGGCCTGCAGGACGAGAAGATCTGGATCGAGCTCTCCAACGTCAAACTGGCCACGCTTGGCGTCCCGCTGGAAGCCGTGCGCCAGGCGCTGGAGGCGCAGAACGCGGTAACGGCTGCCGGTTTCGTCGAGACCATCAGCGATCGGGTGCAGCTGCGCGTCACCGGCAGCTTCGAGACGGTCAAGGAGATTCGTGATTTCCCCATCCGCGTTGCTGGCCGCACCTTCCGTATCGGTGATGTTGCCGAGGTACATCGCGGCTTCAACGACCCGCCCGCGCCGCGCATGCGCTTCATGGGCGAGCCGGCACTGGGGCTGGCGGTTTCGATGAAAAGCGGTGGCGACATCCTGGTGCTGGGCGAGGCACTGGAGCAGGAGTTCGCCCGCCTGCAGCAGGAGCTGCCGGCGGGGATGCAGCTGCGCAAGGTCTCGGATCAGCCCGCTGCGGTGAAGACCAGCGTAGGTGAGTTCGTCAAGGTGTTGATCGAAGCGCTGGTGATCGTATTGCTGGTGAGTTTCTTCTCGCTAGGCGTGCGTACCGGGCTGGTGGTCGCGCTGTCGATTCCGCTGGTGCTGGCGATGACTTTCGCCGCCATGAGCTATCTGGACATCGGCCTGCACAAGATCTCCCTTGGCGCCCTGGTCCTGGCTCTCGGGCTGATGGTGGACGACGCGATCATTGCGGTGGAGATGATGGCGATCAAGATGGAGCAAGGCTACGACCGCCTCAAGGCCGCCAGCTTCGCCTGGACCAGCACGGCATTCCCGATGCTGACCGGCACGCTGATCACCGCGGCGGGTTTCCTGCCGATCGCCACTGCCAATTCCAGTACCGGCGAATACACCCGTTCGATCTTCCAGGTGGTCGCCATTTCGCTCATCGCGTCCTGGATCGCCGCGGTGATGTTCGTGCCGCTGATCGGCGAAAAGCTGCTGCCGGACCTGGCCAAAAAATCGGCACACAAGCACGGCGCAAGCAGTGAAGGCCACGATCCTTACGCAACGCCGTTCTACCAGCGCGTACGGCGCGTGGTGACCTTCTGCGTGCGCCGGCGCAAGACCGTTATCCTGCTCACCCTGGCGATCTTCGTCGCCGCGGTGGTGCTGTTCCGTCTGGTGCCGCAACAGTTCTTCCCCGCTTCCGGCCGTTTGGAGCTGATGGTCGATCTCAAACTGGCCGAAGGCGCCTCGTTGAAGGCGACCGAAGCAGAGGTGGCGCGGCTGGAACAGCTGCTCAAGGAACGGGCCGGCATCGACAACTATGTGGCCTACGTCGGCACCGGCTCGCCGCGTTTCTACCTGCCGCTGGACCAGCAGCTGCCGGCGACCAGCTTCGCCCAGTTCGTCGTGCTGGCCGACAGCATCGAGTCCCGCGAGTCCCTGCGCGCCTGGCTGATCGAACGCATGCGCGAAGATTTCCCGAGCCTGCGCGGTCGCGTGACGCGGCTGGAGAATGGCCCGCCGGTGGGCTATCCGGTGCAGTTCCGTGTCACCGGCGAGCATATCGACGTGGTGCGTGGGCTGGCTCGCCAGGTCGCTGCCAAGGTCAATGAGAACCCGCACGTGGCCAACGTCCATCTGGACTGGCAGGAGCCGAGCAAGATGGTCCGGCTCAACGTCGATCAGGATCGTGCCCGTGCGTTGGGCGTGACCACCGCCGAGCTGTCCGGCTTCCTGCGGCGCACCTTCACCGGCAGCAGCGTCAGCCAGTTCCGCGAGGACAATGAGCTGATCGAGATCCTCCTGCGCGGCACCGAGCGCGAGCGGCTCGAGCTGTCGATGCTGCCGAGCCTGGCGATTCCCACCGAGAGCGGGCGCAGCGTGCCGCTGTCGCAGGTGGCGACGCTCGAGTACGGATTCGAGGAGGGCGTGATCTGGCATCGCAACCGCCTGCCGACGGTCACCGTGCGCGCCGATGTGTACGGAGAGCAGCAGCCGGCGGCACTGGTGCGTGAGATCGAGCCGACCCTGGCCGACATCCGGGATCAGTTGCCCGGCGGCTATCTGCTCGAGGTCGGCGGAACGGTGGAGGACTCCGAGCGCGGCCAGCGTTCGGTGAATGCCGGCATGCCGCTGTTCGTCATCGTCGTGCTGACCCTGTTGATGGCGCAGCTCAAGAGTTTCTCGCGCTCGGCCATGGTGTTCCTCACCGCGCCGCTGGGCATCATCGGTGTTGCACTGTTCCTGCTGCTGTTCGGGCAGCCGTTCGGCTTTGTGGCGATGCTCGGCACCATCGCGCTGTCGGGGATGATCATGCGTAACTCGGTGATTCTGGTGGATCAGATCGAGCAGGACATCGGTGCCGGTCAGGCGCGCTTCACCGCTATCGTCGATGCCACGGTGCGCCGCTTCCGGCCCATCGTGCTGACCGCGCTGGCGTCGGTGTTGGCGATGATTCCGTTGTCGCGCAGTATCTTCTTCGGGCCAATGGCGGTGGCGATCATGGGTGGCCTGATCGTCGCCACGGCGCTGACGCTGCTGTTCCTGCCGGCCCTGTATGCCGCCTGGTTCAAGGTCCGGGAAGACGA